>JANXTN010000045.1 GCA_025352435.1 Ferruginibacter sp.
ATTACGAGCCCTTTAGAGTTACGGGCGGCACGACCAGCAGTTTGAGTAAGGCTTCTTTCATTGCGCAGAAAGCCTTCTTTGTCTGCATCTAAAATAGCCACCAGCGATACTTCGGGCAGATCCAATCCTTCTCTTAAAAGATTTACACCCACAAGCACATCAATAATACCGAGTCGCAGTTCCCGCAGGATTTCTATCCGGTCCAGTGTATGCACATTGCTGTGTATGTATTTAGATTTTATGTTGATGCGGTGCAGGTATTTATCCATCTCTTCCGCCATGCGTTTGGTGAGGGTTGTCACCAATATACGGTCACCCATTTTTATACGCTTGTCTATTTCATCCAACAAGTCATCTATTTGATTAATAGATGGGCGAATTTCAATCGGCGGATCCAACAAACCTGTGGGCCGCACCACCTGTTCTACTACTACACCGCCACTTTTTTCCAGCTCATATTCTCCCGGCGTAGCCGAAACATACACCGTTTGGTTTACCAGGTTTTCAAATTCATGAAAGTTTTGCGGACGGTTATCCATCGCCGATGGCAGGCGGAAACCATATTCCACAAGGGTTATCTTTCTGCTTCTGTCACCACCATACATACCACTTATTTGTGGAACAGTCTGGTGACTTTCATCCAATATGCAAAGGAAATCTTTAGGAAAATAATCTATTAAACAGAACGGCCTTGCACCGGGCAGGCGTTGGTCAAAAAAGCGGGAATAGTTTTCAATGCCATTACAATAACCAAGCTCTTTGATCATTTCAATATCATAATTAACCCGCTCTGTTATGCGTTGCGCTTCTATAAACTTGCCCGATTTTTTAAAATATTCTGCCTGCGCAAAACATTCATCTTGTATCTGGCTTATCACCCTTGCCTGCATGTCTTTTGGCGCCAGGTAAAGAGATGCCGGAAAGATGGCCGCATCTATCACTTCTACAATACGCTTACCGGTGCTCAGCTCCAGCGTTTCTATCTTTTCTATTTCATCGCCAAAAAAACTGATGCGGTAACCATAATCTACATAGGGCAAATTAATATCTACTGTATCGCCCTTTACCCTAAAAGTGCCACGGGTAAAATCGCCCTGGCTGCGGTTATACAAACTGTTTACTAAAGAATGTAAAAAGCCCTGCCTGCTGATGACTTGATTTTTTCTGATGCGGATAATACCGTTTTCGTACTCCGCAGGGTTGCCCATACCATAAATGCAGCTTACACTTGCCACCACAATAATATCCCTGCGACCGCTCAGCAATTGTGCTGTTGCCTGCAGGCGAAGCTTATCCAGCTCTTCATTTATCGCAAGGTCTTTTTCTATATACGTATTGCTGCTCGGCATGTAAGCCTCGGGCTGGTAGTAATCATAATAAGATACAAAATACCCTACTGCATTATCAGGGAAGAACTGCTTGAACTCGCCATACAACTGCGCTACGAGCGTTTTGTTATGGGTGATAACTAATGTGGGCCGCTGTGTCTGTTGTATAACATTAGCCATGGTAAATGTTTTACCACTACCCGTTACGCCAAGCAAAACCTGGTGTTTTTCACCCTCGTTTACGCCCTCCACTAACTTGGCAATGGCGGCGGGCTGGTCACCGGCAGGTGTATAAGAAGATTGTAAATTAAAGTTGGACAAGAAACTGCTTTTTACAAATTTAAACAATGCACCCTATTAAAATAAGGTTTGCATGTTACCAAAACTGATAATAAATGAGCCGTATTATTTTAATTAAAATACCTCCTCATAAAATGTGCAATGGTAAAAGTTGGAATGATATCAGTAAACGGAAAAGCTTCTTCCACAAAATTTATTACCGCACCGGTTGCACCAAATCTGCCGCCAAAAGATTTAAAAAATATCATCGCAGAAATGGGTGCCCATATTACATCGCTAAACTCTCCAATGCCGGGTAAGGCAAAACTTAAACAGCCAATAAGGTCCATTACAATACAAAATGTAAGAGAAGGAACGGTGGTAGTTTGTTGGAGTGTTTTCATGTGAATTATTTGTACAAATACAATGCATTTTTTTCAGATTGACAGTGTGACAGTGTTAATTTTTGAGAAGTAGGAATGAGATAGCGGCAAGTTGGAAATTAAGAGTGAATGAGGTGGTGAATTGTGAAATACAGCGGGCGAGATGATATCTTTTTAAAAGAAGTCATCTCTGAGTTTAAGAATAGAATGCACAAATAACAAATACCTAGGCACAAAAAACTAAACAAGTTAATTTTAATATATATAAAATTAATAAAGTATATTTGAGGTAGATTTAAAATTCTCTCTCTTATAAAAAAATCGGGGCTGCCTCCGCACTTTATTTTATTCATTTTATAAACTTTTTATTATGAAACAACTTACAGGCAGCATATGCACTATGCTCATTATGCTCTGTCTTTCTATGCATGGACTTTCGCAAGATAAAAAAATGACCTGGACTACCAAATCCAAACAGGCAAAAGAACTTGCATTGAGCGGTTCTTCACATTTAATGAACGCTGAAGCTGAACAGGCTTTTACTGATTTTTCTGCTGCCTTAAAACTTGATCCTGATTTTACTGTTGCCCTTGTTTTTATGAGCAATCTTACCCGTGGTGAAGCGAGGAAGATGTACACGGAAAAGGCTTTAAAAAGTGCGGCAAATAAAACAGCGGGAGAAAAGCTATTTGTTACGCTTCTCAATGAAAAAAATACACCGGATCAAAACAGAGACATCTGGGCCAAACTACACAGCATGTTTCCTGACGGAGAGATAATTGGCGACCGATATGTTCAAACCCGTGCTACACCTGAAGAGCGCTTTGCGGCAGCACAGGAGTATATGACCAAATTTCCTAATCAGCCGGCCATGTATAATACTATTGCCTATTATTACATGCTTGATAAAAAGGACAATGAAATGGCAAAAAAGAATTTTGAAAAATACATTTCCTTATATCCCGATGGTGCAAATCCGTATGATTCCATGGGTGAGTTTTACATGAACACAGGAGATATGGAAAATTCCAAAAAATATTATGCAAAGGCACTGGAGAAATACCCTTTCTACAATAGCTCACTTACAGCGCTCCAAAAAATAACAGATAAGGATAAAAACAGTCAGGCAAAACAATAATTTTCTTACAATAGAGCAACGAAGTTCTTACGTCTAGCAGTCTTCGTTGCTCTATATTTTTATCTTATTTTCCCCTATATTTTTTTGAATCACTATGCGCATCGTTAATAAAGCTGCGCTTTGTGTATGGCGTTTTTGCGCAGCCTAAAAATATTTCCATCTAGGCCTGAAAAGAAAATATTTATTTTCTATCCACCAACTCTTTCCAGTCTTTCTCAGTTACTTCCACACCAATTTTTTAGCGGTTTTTTTATGTTTGCAAAAGCTTCTTTGGGTCCTGAATCTGTTACATCTTTTACCTGGTTAAAACGGGCGAGGGCATTGCGAACATGGGTAGCATTTTCAAGGGGCTCTTTGCGTTTTTAAGTAAATGCAAATGTCTTGCTAGGTAATTTATCTTTAGCAACTGTGCTTAATTTGCCGGATTTTGTGGCTGTCTTTGTTGCTGTTTTTATGAGCATGGTTATTATTTTAATGCATTAGAAAGTGAGGAAACAAAATACATATTTCATGCCGTAAGGGTGGCGCTTAAAACGGGCTTTTTGTGGAGCACTTGGTGCCGGTAATGCTGACTAACGATATAAATAGCAAAGAAAATTTGCACTCATTACATTGAAGATAACATGCACCACCAAAAAATGAATTGGCTGAATTTGTGCTGTGCTGAAAACAGCATTAGGTATAACTTTATATCATCATCATCAACCCAACAAATTATAGTATGAAAATAGCAACTTACAATGTGAATGGAGTAAATGGCAGACTGCCGGTATTGCTGCGCTGGCTTGGAGAGACAAAGCCCGATGTAGTATGTCTGCAGGAGTTAAAAGCACCAGATGAAAAGTTCCCCGAAACAGCTATTTTAGAAGCAGGCTATCATGCCATTTGGCTGGGGCAAAAAAGCTGGAATGGTGTTGCAATATTGTCTCGTTTGGGCAAGCCCGAAGAAACGCAACGGGGGCTGCCCGGCGATGAGGAAGATATACAAAGTCGTTACCTGGAAGCTACCATAAAAGGTATTACCATTGGTTGCCTTTACCTGCCAAACGGCAACCCTGCACCGGGTCCGAAATATGATTATAAGCTTGCTTGGTTTGAGCGCTTACATAAATATGCAGCCAAGTTATTGAAAGCAGACAAGCCGGTAATAATAACGGGTGACTTTAATGTAATGCCCACCGAACTTGATGTGTACAAACCTGAGCGCTGGGTAGATGATGCGCTCTTTCGTCCGGAAGTGCGGCAGGCTTTTAAAAAATTGACAGACAAAGGCTGGACAGATGCCATTAGAAAATTATATCCTGATGAAGTGATCTATACGTTCTTCGATTACTTTAGAAACGCATACGGACGGAATGCGGGGCTGCGCATCGACCATTTTCTGCTAAGCCCTGAAGTAGTTCCTCGGCTTAGTGCAGCGGGTACTGACCACCAAGTGCGTGGTTGGGAAAAGACGAGCGATCATTTGCCGGTGTGGATAGAGGTGGAGGATTAAAGATTACCCCGTCCGCGAAGGCGGATACCCTCCCCGAATAGATGAATGGCAGCTTGTATGGAATTTGTTTTGATGAAAATTCAGCAGCAATACACTATCACCCACCAGTAAAGCTGGCTGCAAATTATAATATGAGTCTTTTCTTTTTTTGGCAAGAAATACTTTTGTTACAAACTACTGCAAATGAGAAAATACGTAAGCCTTGTAATCATTTTATTTATTGCCAAAACTGTAACGGGGCAGCAAATGGTACGAACTTTTTACCCATCTCAATTAAGGCAGGATATTGCTGTTTTAAAAGAGGCATTGACTATGCTCTGCATCCGGGGCTTTATAAATACAACAGCAAACAACAAATAGAAAAACTATTTGTGAACCTAACCAATAGCACATCAAAACCATTACTCGAAAAACAATTCTACCTGCTTCTTGCCAAGTTTACAGAAAAGATTGGCTGCGGGCATACCTACTTAAATCCGCTTAACCTCGAAGAAAATATTCCGGCACTTTACATGCCCGAAAAAATACTTCCGTTTTGCTTTGTTATAATAGATAGAAAATTTATTATTACCCACAACCTAAGTGCGGATTCCACATTGAAAAGGGGAACAGAAATTACAAAGATTAATGGGTATGCTACCTCCCAAATTATTGACAGCCTTTTGCACGTAAGCAGGGCAGATGGAAAAAATGCTATTGGTAAAAAGTTAGCAAATATGGAGCTTGTACCCGAGCAGGTAAATAAATATAAACTTACCGATATTTTTCTGCCATTGTTTTTTCCATCTATAAAAAATGACTTTATCGTAGAAACAAAATCTATTGACAATAAAATCACCACAGCAAAAATAAACGGCATAACTACAGCGCAAAGAGGAGGCATTTATAAAAAGAGGTATGGTATTGTGCCCAAAGGTGAAAATGCTTTGAAAGTGCAAATGCTTAATGATAGCACCTTTAATTTTAAGATAGGTACGTTTAGTTTTTTTGGTGAAGAAAATCCTTTTACAAAAATAATTGACAGCCTTTTTTTAGAGTTATCAAACCATAAGAAAATAAATAACCTGATTTTAGATATACGCACAAATGAAGGAGGAAGCACAGAAGCAAGAAACTCATTGTTGAAATATATTTTGCCAAAAGACTTTGTAGTAAAAGATTACCGGGAAAGACCTTTTTATTCTTTTTTGGAAGTATCCAAAAAATTACTTCCTTTTTTAAACACATGGGATGAAAGTTTTTACGACCCGAAACCTGATAGCATATTTAAGAAAAATGAATTTGGTTTTTATGAAGATCAGTCTACTACAGCCAATAATAACTTTGTAGACTTTAAAATAAACAGCAACAGTTTTAAAGGTAATGTATATCTGATGACGAGTCCGGTAAACAGTTCTGCAGCATTCGAGTTTGCCTGGGTCATTAAACAATATAATGCGGGGAAGATTGTGGGCGAAAAAACCGGCGGAACCAAGCAGGGTTTAAATGGCGGAAAGTTCTTTTTTAAGGCTCCCGTATTCGAGAATTGAAGTGGATGTGCCATTTATTTATCAAGCACACATAGGACAAGCAGATGAGGGTGTAGCTCCTGACTACCATGTAACAGCAACCAAACAGGATATTTACAATGGAGATGTTGCGCAATTGCAATTTGTAATGAAACTGATTAATGCAAAAAAATAAGTTTGAGGTGCAAAAGAGAATAAAATGATTGTGTGAATCCATTGTAGAAACTGAGGGGGTAATTTTTTAATTACCAGCTTACCAAATGTAAAACTACGCCGTCCTACAGAGTACTTGGATGGAGGGGAACTTGCAGCGTGCTTTTCTTATGAAAGCTATTACATTTGTTTAGTTGAAGTATCAATAATACAACCAGATAACTTTTACTTACTTGAAATATTTTAGTTTATTAACTGCACCAATCATCTAAACCTAAATAAATGAAAAAGATCTACACGTTAGTTTCCGTTCTCATTTCTATACATGTCGCTGCCCAGACAAAAGTTTATGATAGCCTTACCATTTCAAATTTAAAACAACAGATTCTACCAATTGTTGCTGCTAAAGAGAAGCAGGTACAGGAAATGGTGGATATGGTTTTTAGCTTTGGCGAACTGGGTTTTCAGGAAATTGAAACGTCTAAATATTTAACGGACATTCTTACAAAAAATGGTTTTAGCGTACAAAAAGGAATTTCAAATATCCCAACTGCATGGCGTGCTACATGGGGTAGCGGCAGTCCGGTTATTGCTTTAGGCAGTGATATAGATTGTATTCCAAAAGCATCTCAAAAGCCTGGGGTTGCTTACAAAGACCCAATAGTAGAAGGAGCTCCAGGGCATGGTGAGGGGCATAATTCCGGACAGGCAGTAATTATTTGTGCAGCTATTGCAGCAAAAGAAATGATGGAGAAAAATAACATCAAAGGCACGCTGGTTATCTGGCCTGGAGTGGCTGAAGAGCTGGTTGCAAGCAAAGCATGGTACGTGCGGGACGGATTTTTTAAAAATGTTGACGCCTGCATATTTACTCATGTAAGCGACGATTTTAGCTGCAACTATGGTGATAATGGAGGTAACGGTTTGGTATCAGTAAAGTTTTCATTTGATGGCGATGCAGCCCACGCAGCAGGTGCTCCATGGCGTGGTAAAAGCGCATTGGATGCGGTAGAACTAATGGATGTTGGTTGGAATTTTAAGAGAGAACATTTAAAGCCAACACAGCGCTCGCATTATGTAATTATGGATGGCGGCGATCAGCCGAATGTAGTGCCATCAAAAGCAAGTGTGTGGTATTATTTTAGAGAAAGAGAATACAAGGATATAAAAAGCATGTACGATGCCGGAATTGATATTGCAAAAGGTGCTGCAATGATGACTGGTACAAAAATGAATTACCAGATTTTAGGCGCTGCATGGCCCGGGCACTTCAACAAGGCATTGGCTACGGTTATGTACACTAATATTAAAAAAGTAGGCTTGCCACAATGGAGTGATGCCGATAATGATTTAGCCAAAGCAGTACAGAAATTAATGGATTCTCCTAAAAAAGATGGAGACGGAAAGCCTATAGATGGATTGTGTACTACGATTGATACATTAAAAGGCTCGGTTCCATTTTCATGGGGTGGTGGCTCTGATGATATTGCTGATGTATCGTGGAATGTACCAACGATTGTGCTTCGCTATCCTGCGAATATTCCCGGATTAAAAGGTCATCATTGGGGCGATGCTATTGCCATGGCTACACCAATAGCACACAAAGGCTCTCTTGCCGGCGCAAAGGTTACTGCACTTACATTGATTGATTTATTTACCAATCCAAAAATCTTGAATGAAGCAAAAGATTATTTCAAAAATGTACAAACCAAAGATGTGCAGTACATTCCTTTTATAACTGACAAAGACAATGCGCCCACTTATTTAAATAAAGAAAAGATGGACACTTACAGACCTGAAATGAAAAAATTTTATTACAACCCTACAAAGTATAAAACCTATATGGAGCAGTTGGGTATTAGTTATCCCACACTTAATAAGAAGTAGTGTTGTTGGATAATTAAAAAGTATCACTCACGTTAACTATCTATCGTCATTATTTCTTTCTTACCACCGCTGGTCTTTCACCGGCGGTGTGCCTTATTAAAAAAAAGTATTAGAAATGGCAGGCCTACTATACTCCCTAATAACCAATTAATTTAATTACTCCGGTGTTGTATTTAAGTTGCCATCCTGCTCTTGTCTTTGCTTCTTAAATTCCAGCTTACCAAACTTCCATGCAAAGTTCAACCCTATAGAACGGAACGGTATTTCTCTTACACTGTTCACTTTAAAATTAGGACCGGACAGTTGTGTTTTTTGATTCAATTTATCTTGTAAGAAGTTGCTGCCCGTAAGTGCTAGACTTCCTTTTTTGTTCCAGAACTGTTTGCGTATAGCCATGCTGTATGTTGTAAACGATGGATATTTTCCTTGGGCTTCGTTTCTTGCTGAGTTGAAATTACCAAAGAATTCCGCTACAAGTGTGGGGGCAAACTGGTAGTTTGCATTTAAGTTAAAACGATAGTTAAAACTGGTGGTATTGAAGCCCTTATCGACGGTGTTTATAATATGTCTTCTAAAGAAAAATACATTGCTGCGCAAAGAGAATTTAGAAGTAGCTTTTAAATCTCCAAACAAATTAACTCCCATATTTTTTTCTCTTCCAATATTTTGCCTTGTACTTACCGCAACATTATTATAAATAGAATCTCCTGCTTTGTAAGAAGGATAGTAAGTAATATATGGTTGAATATCATTGTCGTTTAATCTGTAAAATAAATTAATACTTCCCGATCCTTTTTGTCCAAAATCTTTGGTATAACTAAACTCCATACGATGCCCGATCTCCGGTTTTAAAAAAGGATTCCCTACAGATAAATTTTTAGGATCATTCGTATTTACAAATGGGTTCAGATCCTGGTAATTCGGTCGCTCAATTCTCTTTGAATAACTTAATTTAAGATTTCCCTTTTCACCCATTTTTTGAGATAAATATGCAGAAGGAACAATAGTATTGTACCCAGGTACTTTTACCTGCTGCTGTGCATTAGAGAAATAAGAATTAATTTCTGTCCGTTCATAACGCCCACCAATTTTTGCACTTAATCCTTTCGTTACAGGAAAACTTAATTCGCTGTAAAAAGCATACACCTGTTGTTTGTAATCAAGGTTATTTGCCAACGAATTGTTTAGTTGATATAGTTTAGTAGCAGGTAAATAACTCAGTACGGTAGAAGTGCTGTTTATATCATTAAAAGATATTTTAGAACCCATCCCAAGTTTTACATCTTTTCCTAATGGTTGTGTATAATCAAGCGCTATCTGGGTTTCTTTTGTCTTACCGGGATTTTGGCTTTTAGTGCCATAAAAAACTTCCTGCTGGGGCGTATACAGTTGCTCGTTAGATGAATTATTTTTGCCGTTTCCAAAACTTGTGTTCGCACTAAGTTCCAGTTCTTGATCTTCCTTTGCAAATGTTCTTTTGTAATTTAAACTTACATCTGTGTTTGTAAATTTAAATCGGTTGTCACTGTTTATTAAAGTGAGCAATGGATTCGTATTGCTGCCTTGGCTTAGTTGAAGAAACTGGTTGCTGTATCCGTTTCCATAATTACCAAAGTTGTTAAAAGATACTGCGCCGGTAATGCTGTTTTTTTCTTTTACTGTCCAGTCAAACCCTGCGCCTGTTTGTACACCATGTCTCTCAAATTCTGCAACACCTTCCTGTTTTAAATAGTCTGTACCCGCTCCATTTAAAGTAAACCTTTCTGAAAGAGAATGCACATTAGATTTCAATCTTTTGTTCGCACTTAAAAAAAAGTTTGCTCCAAAGTTATTGTTGCGGGCATTTAGATTGATAGAACCATTCTCATTTCTGGTGCCTGCAGTAAGAGAAATGTTGCCATTGTAACCCTTTGCCTTGTTGGTTTTTAAAATGATATTGATGATACCTCCAAGCCCTGCAGCATCGTATTTAGCGCCTGGGTTTGTAATTACTTCCACACTTTTTATTTGGCTCGCAGGTATAGATTGCAGTACATCTGTAATGCTGCTTCCAAATGCTGTAGATGGTTTACCGTTTATTAAAAAGCGTACACCCCCACTGCCCGAAAGCTGTACGTTGCCATCCACATCTACAGAAACCTGTGGTATTTTTTTAAGTATATCCGTTGCTACACCGGATTGTGAGCTCACATCCTTTTCAGCATTAAATACCATTTTGTCTATCTTATTTTCTATCAGGTTCACTTTTGCTTGTACCACTACTTCCTGAAGGTTGGCTTTTGTAGGTTTTAATAAAATCTTTTCAAGCTCTACAGGCGTGCCTGTAATAACTACATCCTTTAAACTGTGTGCGTTGTATCCAATAAATTCAAACACTGCTGTGTAGGTTCCGGCCTTTACATTTTCTACAACATAATTGCCTGCTTTATCTGTAACCGTCCCTGTGATTGGTTTTTTATTGCCGGGAGCAAATAATGTTACTGTAGCATATTCAAGCGGCGCTTTAGAGATGGAATCTGCAACCTGCCCTTTTAGAACAACATTTTTCGGTTGGGCTTGTATCAAATTAAAGCCAAATAGCAGCAATACAGTAACGTAAATATATTTCATCATCTAAGAGCATTTTTATGAGATGCAAATTTGCAGATTTAATGTCTTCTCGAAATAAAAGTTCAAACATCGAATAGCCAATAAAGCGTTAAAAGGTATGAATGGCTAATCTGCTGAGCGACTGAGCTTGAGGAAGTCGGTGTGTAATAATTAGTTTAAAACTTAAGTTTAAGCAATTTTCTAAAATAGCTCTCTTGTTTAACTAAATATAATGGCAGGCGTCTCTTGAAGAAGATAATTTGCAGCTTAAACGGAAATATTTTAAAAGAATTCCTTCAAAATATTTTCTTCCAAAAAATTTAGGCCCTATAATAAATAGTAAAAAAAAAACTTATATTTATAGGAGGATTTATTCATATTTGAAAGCTGATATCTTATAATTTTTTAAGGAATTATTATTTTGTCACTCACCAAAAATTTAAAATTATGTCAACGCAGGAAATTGCAAACCGGTTGTACGAGCTTTGCAAACAAGGCCAGTTTGAAACTGCACAGAATGAATTGTATGCTGATGACTCCACAAGCACGGAACACAACATGCAGGGCAGTTTAGAAACAGTAAATGGTATAGCTGTTATTAAAGAGAAAGGCAAACATTTTCAGAGCATGGTAGAAGAGATGCACAGTAATTTTACAAATGAACCCAAGATCTTTGGTAAATATATTTTTATGGAAATGGGAATGGATGTAACTATGAAAGGAATGGGCCGCATGAACATGAATGAAATGTGTGGTTATGAAGTAAAAGACGGCAAGATTATTAGTGAGCGTTTTTATTATTAGTATCCATCCCACATTCTTAAGTAAAAATAATAAGTGTTATTGCATGGTATTTTGGGGATAAAAAAGAAGGCTGCCAATTTATTTGACAGCCTCCTTTTATTATAAGTCCAAGAAATTATTTGTAGAGGTAATTCAACCCAATAACATCATTAGAATTAAATGTGCGGTCACCACCGTTTGAGCAGGCAAGCATCCATGATGCTGCATCAGGACCTGAAGCTGTGCCAGGAATAAAAATAGCACCTACATTAGACGCTCCTTCTTTGGTAGCAGTTCCACCACAGCTATAACTTCTGTCCATATAATCTGTATGGCGCATGCCTATACAATGACCAATTTCGTGCTGTATAACACTGCGACGTATATAATTTACAGGTGCTGATGCTAACAATTCATTTAGATCTTTTGCTGTTTTAATTTTTACGGTAAAGACGGTTAATGCTGTAGTGGTTGTAAAAGAGACGCTGTTTTCGGCAGCCCATTGTTTAAAATTTTCGACATCAACTACTGTCACTAAAAAAACAGCAGGTAGGTGATACTTTTTTGCTATAAACTCAGACAATACTGCTGGCGAAAGTTTCCAGTTATCATTGGCAGGCTTATGATAAAAAGGTAAGACATTTATCAGGGGATGTAAATCTTTAATAATAAATATTGAGTCATCCAGTTGTCTAATTACAACGAAGCGGTTACTTTTTTTATTGGTCAAAAAATCAGCTTTGCTAAGCTTTGCAATAAAGTATTCTTGCGGGTTTTTAGATGCAGGTGCCGTTGCAAAAGAAATATAATCTTTGTAGGCTAAAACGATCCCTCCTTCATTTTTTTGCTGCGCTAAAGAAAATGCGGGAACGATAGTAAATAACAATATCATCTTTAAACAGAACAAAAAATATTTCATGGAGAAGATTTGTATTTAAAAAAGGTCTGGAAAAGATGATTATAAAGGTATTTAAAATATGGGAAAAGGGATATGTGAAGATTCAGAGATGAGGTATATTTATAAACAGAAAAGCTAATCCATTCAGACCTCGTTCAAGCAATCTTTTGGTTTTTAAGGAGGGGGAAATTTATTATCTTACGAGATGAACAGACTGTTTCTTCTTTTTGCACTTGTAGTTTTCACAAAAGTATTACCTGCACAATCGAAACTGCAGACAATAGCTCCAAAGCCTTTTGTACTGGGTGTTGTACAGGAAATAAACTCAGCTATATTGGGTGAAAAGCGAACATTAAATGTTTACCTGCCTGAAGGTTATAATGAAAAGGACACTGCAAAATATCCCATAATTTATTTATTGGATGGCTCAGCAGATGAAGATTTTATACATGTGGTAGGGCTTGTGCAGTACAATAGTTTTGAATGGATAAATCAAATCCCAAAATCCATTGTTGTAGGAATAGCAACCGTGGATAGAAGAAGGGATTTTACTTTTGAAACCAGCATTGCAAGAGATAAAAAGGCTTATCCTACTACCGGACATTCTGCTGCATTTATTTCATTTATTGAAAAAGAATTACAACCTTTTGTAGAAATAAATTATAAAACCAGTTCTTCCAAAACCATTATAGGAGAATCATTAGGCGGATTGTTGGCAACAGAAATATTGTTTACCCGCCCTTCGCTTTTTAATAAATATATTATCGTAAGCCCAAGCCTGTGGTGGAACAATGGCTCACTGTTACAACAAAAGATGGCAGATTTTGCCAACACAGCTATTTACATCGGTGTGGGTAAAGAAGGCTTAACGCCAACGGAAATCCCACGGGTAATGGAGGTAGATGCAAATGTTTTGGCAGATAAAATAAAATTGAAAAAATTAAAAAATGTGCAGGTATATTTTGACTACCTGCCCCTTGAAGATCATGCAACTATTATGCACCAGGCAGTATATAATGCTTTAAAGTTGTTATACCATTAAGCGCTCTGCCAAGCCTAAATAATGTGCAGCAATTCATTTACTGTTCTATTAATGATACTACATATTCTTATAAAAAACCTCATGTTATTTTTCCTAATTGCGTAGGTTGTTTTCCCATTTGCTATTTTAGGAAAAGAAAATAAGCACACATTTGCACGACTTAAAAAAGGATATGCACATGAACAAAATAATAGTAGGGATAATTGCTTTAGCAACTGCATTACCGGCAGTGGCGCAAAAGGCAGACAGCAGTAAAATCTTACCTTCTGTGACAGTAACAAGATACAAAACTGTAAACGGAGTGGGTCATTTACCGGATGTAAAAAACGGTATTATTTACGCAGGAAAGAAAAATGAAATAATATTAGTTGATAGCCTCGATGCAAACAAAGCCATCAATAATACCAGACAAATATTGGGCAGAATACCGGGACTTAATATTGTAGAAACAGAGAGCAGTGGCTTTACTGCAAATGGTATTGCAACCCGTGGTTTAAATCCCAATCAGAGTATAGAAATGAACACGAGACAAAATGGCTATAACATAAGCGGAGATATTTATGGCTATAACGAAGCTTATTATTTGCCTCCCATGGAAGCGGTAAGTCGCATAGAAATGGTTAGAGGCGCAGCATCTTTACAGTTCGGTTCGCAATTTGGCGGCCTTGTAAATTATGTTACCAAGGATGCGCCCACTGATAAAACTTTTGAATTTACAAGTTCTCAAACTGTTGGAAGTTTTGGTTTGTTTAACTCTTTTAACTCTCTAGGAGGCACATACAAAAAGATAAACTATTATTCATTTCTGCAATACAGAACATTAGGCGGTTACCGCCCAAACAGCAAACAATATCAGCTTTCCGGTTTTGGAAAACTGGAATACAAGCCTACTAATAAACTCACTACAGGCATTGAATATTCGTTGCTACGAAATAGAATAAAAATGCCCGGCGGATTAACAGACAGTCTTTTTAATGCAGACCCCAAAACATCTACACGGACAAGAAACTGGATAAAAAGTCCATGGAATATTGTAACGGGTTATGCTAATTACACTGCATCTGAAAACACCACGATCAACTTAAAATCCACATACCTCTTTAGTAATCGTTCTTTGGTATGGCGAAATGAAGATGGCGGTGCGGAGGCAATAGATAACATAGATCCTGCAACAAATGCCTATGTGCACAGAGAAGTAGGTATAGAAGACATGCGCAACAGCACAACAGAATTGCGCATTGCACACAATTATAAAACAGGTAAATCTTTATCAACCGTTGCCGGTGGTGTGAGATTTAGTTATGCAAAGTTTAAAAGGCTTGGCGGTGGCGAAGGAACTACCAACAGTGATTTTGATTTATCAAATACCGGAGACTGGGGATATGATTTAGATTTTACCACAACAAATGTTGCTCCCTTTGTAGAAAATATCTTTATGATAGGAAGTAAATTATCGGTTACGCCCGGGATTAGATTCGAATATTTAAAAAGCACTTCAAAAGGGTATAAAACAAAAGACAATGATAAACTGCCATCAAATGAAAGCCGCAACAGGCATTTTGCACTCGCAGGTGTAGGTATTGAATATAAACCCACAGCAAATACGAGTTTGTATTCAAACATAAGCCAGGCTTATCGCCCGATTGATTACAGCCAGTTAGAACCATTTGGCACAACTTCTAAAATAGATCCTAATTTAAAAGATGCTTTTGGATACAATGCTGACTTGGGTTATAGAGGTACTATAAAAAATTATATGAACTTTGATGTTGGTGCTTTCTATATGGCCTATAATAATAGAATTGGTGTAGTGCTCAAAGAGAATGAAATAACAGGCGAAGAATATTCTTTCAGAACAAATGTTGCAAACAGCGTACACAAAGGAATAGAGAGCTATATAGAATTTAATATTTTAAAAGCCATAGACCAAGAGAGCAAATATGGCTTAAGTATTTTTAACTCATTTGCTTTTATAGATGCAAAATATACAACCGGAGAGTATAAAAATAAGAGAGTGGAAGCTGCTGCAAAGATGATTGACCGTGTTGGTTTAATTGTAAACAACAAACAATTTTCCACAACTTTTCAGGCTAATTATGTTGGCGATGCTTATGGTGATGCTTCTAATGTAAAAACCAGCGAAGATCCTGTAGCAGGCTATATACCGGCCTACACAGTTCTAGATTTTAGCGGCACTTACAAAATAAAAAAGAGTGCCCTAAAATTTGGTGTAAATAACTTTGCAAATAAATCGTACTTCACCCGTAGGACGGATGAATATCCGGGTCCGGGTATAATACCTTCTGTCGGGCGCAGTTATTATATAGGTATTAGTACAACATTATAAACCAAATTATTTTAAGCAATCTATTATAAAAAAATGCTCCGTTTTTAGCGGAGCATTTCTTTAATTATTTATCTCAACATTGCCTTAGGCACGGGTTTCTCCAATAAATATTTATAAATAAACTGTGTTTTTAAATTGAGGAAATGCAGGTTTTTATTTCCGCTCCATCCATGTCTGCCGCCGCTGTAAAACATTTCTTCAAAATCTTTTTTAAGATCCTGTAGTT
>JANXTN010000049.1 GCA_025352435.1 Ferruginibacter sp.
TATCCCGAAGCAGAACAAACAGCTTCACAACAAAAAACTGTTGTAACCAGCAAGAAAAATAGTCTACCAACAATTATTACAGCAATATTGGTTGTAGCATTGTTAGGTACGTGGGGTTATATTATTTATGATAAAAATAAAACTAAAGAAACAATCGATCAAAAAGAAACCATGATCGCAACAACCTCTACTCAAAGAGACCAATTACAAAAAGAATTGGAGGATGCAGCAATGCGCTATGATGTTTTAAAAACATCCAATTCTAAAAAAGACAGTGCAATTACATCCAAAGACAGAGAAATTGATGAAAAGAAAGTAAAAATTCAGCAATTGCTAAACAAAACAAACGCTACACAGTCGGAACTTGCGGAAGCAAAAAGATTGATTGGTTCACTTAATGGTGATATTGATGGCTATAAAGAACAGGTTGCGGTTTTACAACAACAAAAAACACAATTAATTTCTGAAAAAGCAGTAGTCGTTTCCCAAAGAGACAGATACCGCAGAAATTATGATTCTTCTGAGTTGGTAATTAAACAAAAAGAAGATATAATTAATGTCGGTTCGACGTTGCATGCATCAAATTTTAATATTGTTGGTATTAAAGAAAAACGTAACGGTAAAGAGAAAACAACAACCACAGCTAAAAGAGTAGATAAATTACGAATTAGCTTTGACCTTGATGAAAATATGTTAACAGAAAGTGGTGCTAAAGAAATATATGTTTGTATAACAGCCCCGGACGGCTCGCCTGTTGCAGTGCAGGCTCTAGGTTCAGGTACTTTTAGTACGAGACAAGGTGAAGACAAACCGTATACACAAAAACTGGATGTGAACTATACACAAAACAAAAGACAAAGTGTAAGTTTTGATTGGAAACAAGGTTCAAGTTTTACTACCGGTAATTATAAAATAGAAGTTTATAACAATGGCTTTAAGGTAGGTGAAGGTTACAAGCCTTTAAAAAAAGGCGGTCTTTTTAGCTAACAGTATCTTAGAAAGCGTTTTCTTTTATATTAATTAAAAAGCGGCAAATTTAATTTGCCACTTTTTAATTTAAAACAGTGCTCTTAAGGATGCACGACCCGTATGTATTGTCGAAGTCACTCCCGGTTTACGACCTTCATATTGTATTGATATTTCAATATTCCCACTTATTCTTTTTGTAAATTCTGCATTCCAAAGTAAGTTTTTTCCAGGTTGTAACCCTTCTAACAATAAATAACCGACGGTTGTATTTTGCGATCCTTTGTAACCCTTAAAGTTTATATTGTTATATGTAAAGCGTAAGTTAATGCTGCTTCCGGAAAGTATATTGTATTTGGTTTCCGTGATGATTGCGTTGTTTATTGCTTTTTCTAAAGAATCAATCTGATTTTGTTTTTTTGAATAAATATAACCCACAGTTGCTCTTAAATTTGATTTATACACATAAGTAACACTTGGTTCAAAATAATTTTGAAGAACTTTATAATTCCGGTTATCAAATTTGAGTGCTTGAGTAATAAGGCTGTTGTTTACATGTTTTACCAACAAAGTAGAAACTAAATTTCTCTTAATACTTGCCCTTATTTTACTATTCAACGTTTGAATCTCTCGGCTTTCGACACCATAAGATAATAATGCTTTTGTAGCTGATTTGCTATGCGTAAATTCCAAACCAAACTTTGCACTGGTTCTATTGTAAAAGTAAGTGTTGGAGAAAAAAGAGTTTAAAGTTAATAAACTGGTATCAATATTATTTTTGCTAAAAGGATTAAAGAGAAAGTCATTTTTAGAAATATTTTTCTTAGAGATTTGTAAAGCAGAGCTCGTTGTACTTCTTAATAACATTTTTCTTATTCCTACATTCTTATTCTTTTTTATGACCATTTTTGGATCAAGATCGAGGCTATAATTAAATTGCAGAAAGTTGGCTTTCACATACTGATTGCCGGGTGTGTAAATCCTGATGTATTTTTTTTGATCCTGAAAAACTGCTTCTTCAAATTCATTTAATTCCGGTATGCCGTTGTTATTATAATCTATCCAGGTATAAAGTCCCTGCCCTGCGGGTACTTCGATGTAAGTATATTGTCGTCTCTGTTCCTGGCCTGAGCCCACTTCATACAAAAAGTTACCATTTATAAATCCGTTGAATTCGTTAATGTAATATTCAGTTCTTCCTAAAATACTCCTATCATCTTTTTGCTTACTTATAGCATTGTTTAAAATGGTGAGTTTTCTATATGTACCTGTAAATTTTAATTTATGTTTTTCATTTGCAAAAAGCTCGGAAAAAAAACTATAATTATTGCTCTTATCTGCGGCCTCTAATGTTTTTGCTGCTGGTAAAAAATCTTCTCTTCTATTAAAAGCCACTCCCCATTTATTTAATTTTGCAGAATTGGTTCTTGCATACACTTCATACACGTTAAATGCAAAGCTGGTATAATTTAAAGTATCCGGTATCTTCTCATAAAGCCTGTTGTTCTCGCTTAAATACTTTATCCCTGACTCTAATGATTTTAATTTTGTAAATCTTTTATTAATCTCAACAGTTGGTCTAAAGAACTTTCCTTTCTGCAATACTGCATCAAAATTGGTTAGGCTAATATTAGAATTTATTTTGAATCCGTTTTGGTTGATCTGCTCTGTAAACCTTTGCCTTAGCCCATTATAACCATCGCTTCGGTTATAATTAGTAACTTCGTAGGCTGCAAAACTTTCATTTTTTGAATAAATCTGAGCTGATGCGTTTACGAGTTGTTCATTGGCAGCTACAAGATCAAAAGGTAAACTCCAATCTCGTAAAAACTCAATATTTCTTAATCTTTCAATAGGCTTAAAACGGTTTTGGACAAACTCGTACCCAATATTAGTTTTTAATAACAAAGGGGTTTTAAAAATTATTAATTTTTTATGATCATTTTCTAATTGAAATCTTAACGCTACTCCATTGTTATCTTTTTTATTTTTTGAAGAGAAAAGATTTACATCATAATTGCTCATGGCAATTTCAGCCTTCAGCTTTGTATATTTATTTAATAAGTAATCAGTACCAGCCGTAAACACCTGTAATTTTTTTGGGGTTACTAATAAAGAAACTGGCTCCCAATCGCCCTGTCTTTCATTGTTTATAGGCGCTACCCATTGAAAAGCTTTTCCATTGGTGGCATTTTGCAATTGCGTGTAATTCCCTTTTTTGGCACCTACAAATGTGAATGATAGTGAGTAGAGAGAATCTTGTGAATTAGTTGATAGAATATAAACGGATGGAAATCTAACGGCATTCACGAGCGAATCTGTTCTTCTATACAAGACCTTTCCGATTGCAAAACTATCTCTTACTGCACTTGGATAAAAGGCAGTGGAAATACTGTCTCCTGCATCTGCTAAAAATTGTTTTTGCTTAGCATCTAAAACCTGATCAATTGCCGAATTCTTGGCATCACTGTTGGAAAACGCTCCTAAATAAATCTGTAGATTTTTATTCAATTTAATTTCATCACTTAAATAAAGCTGCGAGTTTAAAAAGCTTCGGTCTGCATATTCAAATTCTACCTGTATTCTTACATCCTTTGTAATTAATCGTTTTGGGGTAAAAGTTATTTCTGCAGTATTATAATTAATTACATAATCCTGATCTTCTCCACGCTGAAGTCTTGCACCGTCTAAAAAAACTCTTTCTGTATTGGCAAGTACTATAAAAAATAATTCATTGTTTGCTCCTCTAAGCCTATAGGGTCCTTGGTTTCCCTCCAATGGAACTAAAACATTTCTGGTAAATTTTCCTTTTGCAACTGCACCACTTACAAGCAAAGAATTAGAAGTGTTTCTTGAAATTTTATTATCAGTTAGAAAAGAAATTCCCTGAACCCTTTTGTAAAAATTAAGAAAATAATTTTTGCTTTCTCTAATATCTATATCACCTAAACTTATAGCCCAGTTTTTCTTTTTCGCCTGAAAAAATATACGGTCAAAATCTCTGAGATCCTGTGTGTTACCGTCAGGTTGTATTGGTATATTATTATCTGTTACCGCCGCAGTAATTTCTATACTGTCACCAATAAAACCATTCAACTGTAAATTTAAAGTGCTGTTCACTACTGCATCCTGGTTATTTCCAAAAGAGATTGCTCTGCCAAAACTTCCATCTGTTTGTAAAGTGCCAAAGTTTAAAAGAGGATTATTTTGCTTTGGTGCATTTATTACCGTAAACGGATTTTCCTTGGTAAAACGGTAACGTACATCTTCATAATTAAATCTTCTCGCTACTGCATTTATTTTAAAGGGAAATATTCTGTAAGTAATTTCTACACTGTCCAGAACAGGTTGCTCTTTCCATCTAATTGCACCGTTTACTTCGTCAATTTCATACATTGAACGAGGCATATTTTTGATGGATAAAGTTCCGGGAGCAATACTAAAACTATCAATCTTTTGGTATGGAAATTTTGTTGCAATTTTCTTACTCCTCAAGTTTGAGTTGGCTTTTCCAATCTGTGCAAACGAAAATCCTGTACTGCACAACACTATTAATACTACTAGAAAAGTTGTTAACCCGAAATAATTATATTGTTGCTTTTTAAAAATGGCATTACGTTTTAGTTTCAAATAACAATATTCCTATATCAAAATATTATTTTAAGTCCCCTTCATTCTTCTGACACAATTCAAATCTTCCCATAGTTATCAAGATTTCCAAACCCTATCATCAGTTGCATCACAATTAGAAAATTAAAACTAAATTTTTTCTCTTCATCATTTGTCCAAATAAAAATGGTTTGATGAAACCACCAAACCATTGTAAAAATATTATGTAAGAATTTAATTTTCTTCCGTTGCAAAGCCTGCACCGATATATTCTTTATTTAAGCGGGCAATATTGGCAACCGAAATTCCTTTAGGGCATTGAGCTTCGCATGCATAGGTATTTGTACAATTTCCAAAGCCTTCTTTGTCCATTTGGGCCACCATATTTAGTGCCCTACTTTCTCTTTCAGGATCGCCTTGCGGCAACAATGCAAGTTGAGATACTTTAGCACCAACAAACAACATGGCACTTCCATTTATACAGGTTGCCACGCAAGCACCACAACCTATGCACGCAGCAGCCATAAATGCATCATCTGCTTTCTTTTTGTCAATTGGAATGGCGTTGGCATCAACAGCATTCCCTGTATTTACACTAATATATCCACCTGCTTCTATTACTCTATCAAAAGCAGAACGGTTAACCATCAAATCTTTCACAACAGGGAAAGCCTTACTCCGCCATGGTTCTACTACAATGGTATCACCATCTTTAAAAGCACGCATGTGCAACTGGCAGGTGGTGTTTTGTTTCCATGGACCATGCGCTTCGCCATTTATATGCATGCTACACATACCGCAAATACCTTCTCTACAATCATGGTCAAATGCAATTGGTGATTTGCCTTCTAGTATCAATTGCTCATTTAATACATCAAACATTTCAAGAAAACTCATTTCAGATGAGATATCTTTTACTTTGTATGTTTCAAAACTTCCCTTTGCCTTATTATCTTTTTGACGCCACACTTTAAGAGTGAGGTTCATGTGGTAATGTTCCATATATAATATCCTTTTGTAGGGATGATTAAAATTTCGACAAAATAATTATTTATAACTCCTTTGTGTTGGTTTCACAATTTCAAAACTTAATTCTTCTTTATGTAAAGCCCATTCACTATCTCCTTTGTTTTCCCATGCTGCAACATAAGCATAGTGTGCATCGTCACGTTTTGCCTCACCATCTTCTGTCTGGCTTTCTTCTCTAAAGTGCCCCCCACAGCTTTCTTCTCTGTCCAATGCGTCAATGCACATCAATTCACCAAGTTCAATAAAGTCTGCTACTCGTCCTGCCTTATCTAATTCAGGATTCATTTCATTTACTTCACCGGGCACACGAACATCGCTCCAAAACTCTGCTTTCAATGTTCTTATTTCTGCAATCGCTTCTTTCAACCCTTCTGCATTGCGAGCCATTCCGCATTTATCCCACATTATCTTACCAAGCCTTTTATGAAAACTTTCCACAGTTTTACTCCCTTGAATAGAAAGTAATTTGTTTATTCTTTCAGCTACCGTTTTTTCTGCGTCTAAAAATGCCTGTTGGTTTGGGTCTACAGCACCGTTTCTAATTTCATCGGCTAAATAATTACCAAGTGTATACGGGATAACGAAATATCCATCTGCAAGACCTTGCATCAATGCTGATGCGCCTAATCTATTCGCACCGTGGTCACTAAAATTTGCTTCACCTAATGCATACAAGCCAGGAACTGTCGTTTGTAATTCATAATCTACCCACAGCCCACCCATAGTATAATGCACCGCCGGGTAAATCCTCATGGGCATTTCGTATGGATTTTCACCTGTAATTTTTGCATACATTTCAAAGAGGTTACCATATTTTTCAGCAACTACATCTTTTCCTAATGCAATGATATCTGCTTCAGACATATCAGTGATACCTTTTTTACCGGCCTCAATTTTTCCATATCTTTTTATTGCATCTGCAAAATCTAAAAACACAGCCATCTTGGTAGTCCCTACCCCGTAACCGGCATCACAACGTTCCTTAGCAGCGCGGCTTGCCACATCTCTTGGCACCAAATTTCCAAAAGCCGGATATCTTCTTTCCAAATAGTAATCTCTTTCTTGTTCGGGTATTTCGGAACCTTTTCTTGTATCACCATGTTTTAATGGAACCCAAATTCTACCATCATTCCTTAAACTTTCACTCATCAATGTGAGTTTACTTTGGTGATCTCCACTTACGGGGATACAGGTTGGGTGAATTTGCGTAAAGCAAGGATTTCCAAAAAATGCACCTTTTTTGTGAGCTTTCCATGCAGCGGTTACATTGCTACCCATAGCATTTGTACTTAAATAAAATACATTGCCATAACCACCGGTGCAAAGCAACACTGCATGTGCACCATGTCTTTCAAGCTCTCCGGTGATTAAATTTCTTGCGATAATTCCTTTTGCCACACCGTCTATTAATACTACATCCTGCATTTCGTGGCGACGATACATCGTTACATTACCCAAAGCAACCTGTCTTTCTACAGCGCTGTAAGCACCAAGCAAAAGTTGCTGACCTGTTTGGCCCGCTGCGTAAAAAGTACGTTGTACCTGTGTTCCACCAAATGAACGATTGCTTAGCAAGCCACCGTACTCTCTTGCAAAAGGCACACCCTGTGCAACACATTGATCTATTATTGAGGTGCTTACTTCTGCAAGTCTATGTACATTGGCTTCTCTTGAACGATAATCTCCTCCTTTTACTGTGTCATAAAATAAACGAAAAACAGAATCACCATCATTCTGATAATTCTTAGCTGCATTTATTCCACCTTGCGCTGCAATGCTATGTGCACGCCTTGCACTGTCCTGAAAACAAAAAGCTTTTACTTTATAACCAAGCTCACCCAAAGCAGCAGCTGCGGACGATCCTGCCAATCCTGTCCCAACGACAATTACTTCAAGCTTACGTTTGTTGGATGGGTTTACAAGTTTTACATGTCCTTTGTAATCCTCCCACTTTTTGTCCATTTCTCCCTGCGGAATTTTTGAATTCAT
>JANXTN010000098.1 GCA_025352435.1 Ferruginibacter sp.
ACTGGAAGCTGCGGGCGGCTTGCATAAATTTAATGGGTGGGATAAACCGATACTGACAGACAGTGGTGGTTACCAGGTTTTTTCATTGGCAAACAGCAGAAAAATTACAGAGGAAGGCGTCGTTTTTAAATCGCATATAGATGGCAGCAAACATTTATTTACGCCCGAAAGTGTGATGGATACACAGCGAATTATCGGTGGCGATATCATCATGGCTTTTGATGAATGTCCACCCTTTCCTAGTGACGAAAAATATGCAAAAGACAGCATGAAACTTACACATCGCTGGCTTGACAGGTGCATTTCCCATTTCAATAATACTCCAGATAAATACGGTTACACGCAGAATCTTTTTCCCATTGTTCAAGGCAGTACACACAAAGATCTACGCATAGCTTCTGCTGAATTTATTTCTTCTAAAAACGCAGTAGGAAATGCTATTGGCGGGCTTTCGGTGGGCGAGCCCACAGAACAAATGTATGAGTTCACAGAACTTTGTTGCGACATTTTGCCCGTGAACAAACCACGCTATCTAATGGGTGTTGGCACACCTTGGAATATAATTGAAAACATCGCACTCGGTGTAGATATGTTTGACTGTGTAATGCCCACACGCAATGGTCGTAACGCCATGTTGTTTACTTCGAAAGGCATCATCAATATTGACAATAAAAAGTGGGAAAAAGATTTTTCTGTCATCGATGATGGCATTGATTGCCCCACCAGTAATTTTTACAGCAAAGCATATTTGCGCCATCTTTTTAAAGGCAAAGAATACCTCGGCCTCACCATTGCAAGCGTGCACAATCTTGCATTTTATTTATGGCTTGTTACCGAAGCACGAGCACAAATTATAGCAGGCACTTTTAACAACTGGAAAAACGAAATGGTAGTGAGATTGCAGACGAGATTATAAACGCATGATGCAATTTCATCTTTCTAAACTAGCTCACCATCTGAAAAGAATGGTAAATACTGGATAAGGTCTTTGCATTTATACAGAAGTTGAGACATCTGTACTTGATTGTATTTTCGAAGATTTTTTACGAAATTCCACTAACTTTTTGCATGGTGTAAGAACGCATTTTGAAATCCTTGGAAAATTATAACCTAGTGATAATTTTTTAAATAAAGAAGTAATAATTTTTTACTTTAAATTTTTTTAATGAATCAACATCGCTGCAGATTTCACTATTAAACTTGCTCCGGTCGGGATGTTTACGCCACCAAAAATATCCAATAATCCTGCCCCAATTGTTGCTGATGCTTTTGGATTTATGGTAAGAGTATTTAAAGATCTTGTTGACAGATTTGTTTGTGTAAAGTTTAAAGTTCCGGCCTGGTCTGCTACAACGATCTTTGATGCGGAAGAACCAGTTATGGTACCTGTCCCTCTTACAGGGCCGTTGAGTGTTAGTGTGTTTCCATTTAAATTGATTAAACTTGTCCCGTTAAGTGTTAATGTACCTACCGTTGTATTTGTGGCTAATATAGGATGATTAGAAGCTGTGGTAGCAATCGTAATATCTGCACCAGATGGAGGCAAACCTGGATTAGATAACCAGTTACCTACTATACCCCAATTGGTACTTGTAGCACCTTGCCAAACATAATTACTTAATGTATTTAATTTTGTTGTTGCGGTTGTACCACTTGTACCCTGAGACATCATTCTCGAACTATCATCATATAAAACAGAAGTGGGTACAAAACTTAAATCAAAAGTTAATCTATTACCTGCTACCGGATTACTTATTCCATTCCCTGCATAGGATAAGTTACCACCTCCCCAATCAAAAATTGTAATAGTAGTATCATTAGCAGCCGATGCTCCTCTTACATGCAACTGTATTGGTCCTCTAAAGTAAGCAACATTACTGCTAGCAGTTTTAGCCTGTGATGTTACAGACACGACCAAACGATTTGAAGGTGTTGTCATTGCATTCCAGCTTACTGTATTCATTGGGCTACCTACACTATTTAATCTATTAGAAATAGTATCGGAACCCCCAACATAGTCATCAAAAAAAACAGAAATATCTTTGCCAAGTGCTCGGTTAAAATAATTTTTTATAGTATCAGTTGTAGCTGATTTACCGGATAAATCTGTTTGATATTTTGTCATTGTTCCAAAAAAGATAGAGTCTCCGCACATTGCTCTTAGCATAGAAACAATCATGGCTCCTCTTTCATATACTGTACTTCCATAAGTAGAATTCCATATTAAATCTGAAGATGTTGCATTTGAGCTTGGAATGTAAGCACTGTTTAAATTGTATCCAATAGCTGCTGTTTTTCGAGTGGACCGCGTACTTGCAGCCGCTGCGGGCGTACCAATACTCGGTACAAGTTCCTGTACAAGCGCTTCACTGTACCTTGCAAAACCTTCTGCCAACCACAAGTCGTTCCAGTGAGCAAAAGTTACATTATCACCAAACCATTGGTGCATCAACTCATGTGTAAGTGTTGAAATATCAGCAATGGCATTCGAAGCAATGGCAGAAAATGTCTGGTGTTCCATACCACCTGCGCCATCTAAGCCATCATAAAATCCATGCTTCTCTTTTTTAAAAGGGTAATCACCGTAACGCTTACTAAACTCAACCAGCGCATTATTTACTTTATCCATGGCAACAATCGCACTAGCATTATTGGGACCTTGTTTCATTAAATTATAAACAACGGGCACACTTGTTCCGCTAATATTTACAGTTCTGTAATACCTATCATATCTTCCTACTGCAACACTTACCAAATAAGAGGGAATGGGATATCGAGTTTTAAAAGTAAAATTTCTGGTGCTGTCATTTATAATAGATGAGTCTACCATTTTTCCGTTTGTTGCTACCCAGAAAGTGTCGACCTGTTTTACAGATCCTGTAGAACCAAGTTTCCCCCAGGGTACACTTACGGTAATATCCATAGAGTCTATTTTGTCCTGCATATCCGCTTTACATGGCCACCAGTCTCTGTCTTCATAAGATTCTGATAGAGTATTTATCATATTCCCTGCAGTAGTTGTTCTCGTTGAATTTAACTGATAACCCTGAGCAGCACCTACAACTCCGGGGGGAGTGCCTTTATAAAATATTTTTACAGAATCAATAAAATCATTAGCCAGAGAAACTCCTAAGGCAATTGCAAAAACATTGGCGTTTCTTGTAATATTCCCTGAGGGTAATTTTGTGTTTCTAAAATAAACAGAATCTATAACGAGTGCACTGTTCAGATCAAAATTTATAGAAGTAACATTTGCAGATGTTGTTTTAAAATTGGTCTGTACGTAACCTTTAATATACTTCACGGCAGAATCAGGATTTATGCGCCAAAAAATTTTATGATATAGTACATCAATGTTAGCCCCTGTTCCACTAGTGCCTGTTGTTCTTTGAATAGAATTGGTGGAAGACGAAGGACCGGCTTGGATGTATTGTGCACGCAAATGTGATTGAGCAATACTTTGATTAGTTAGAATTAAATAAATAAGTAAGAAAGAAAATAATTGAAGCTTCATATTAAATTGGATTAAAATAAATCGATGTAGAATTTATTCTACGCATATAACGAATAGGAAGTAGTTTTATTGTAACCCAATTTCACGACGTTCGTTTAAAAAATTTTCATTCAATCCGTATTTGTAACTTGAAAGGCAAAATATTTTTATGCAATTTGATTATTTCAATTTTGCTCTCAATGTTTTTACATGAAATACTTTAAAATTCAACTTTGTTCGCTAATTTTCATGCAGCAAAAAAAATAATTATGAAATTGAAATCTTTTACGGTTACAGTCTTTTTTTTAGGCTTTTTTTTGAACTCTACTGCTCAAAGAAAAACTGCAACTGATTCTTTAAAAAATACAATAGCAGGTCAATCTCCGTCTGCCACATACAATGGATTAAAATTTAGAAATATTGGCCCGGCTTTGGTTTCGGGCAGAATTGTTGACCTAGCAGTAAATCCCAAAAACACTTCTGAATATTATATAGCAGTAGGAAATTCAGGTATCTGGAAAACCAGCAATTCCGGTAATACATTCATACCGCTGTTTGATAATGAAGCTTCTTTTTCGATGGGTTGTGTTACCATTGACCCAAATAATACAAACACCGTTTGGGCTGGTAGTGGTGAAAATAATAACCAGCGGGTAGTTGGGTATGGAGATGGTGTTTATAAAAGTGAAGACGCGGGAAAGAGCTGGAAAAACATGGGTTTAAAAACCTCCGAACACATTGGAAAAATTGCAATTGATCCTACCAATTCCGATATCGTTTTTGTAGCAGCATACGGGCCACTATGGAATAGCGGTGGCGAAAGAGGGATTTACAAAACTACAGATGGAGGAAAAAATTGGAAGCAGGTATTATTTGTGAGCGAACACACAGGTTTTAATGAGGTAATGATAGACTCAAGAAATCCAACTACGATTTATGCAGCTGCACACCAACGCCAGCGTAAAGTGTTTACTTATATTGGTGGCGGACCGGAAAGTGCCATGTACAAAAGTACAGATGG
>JANXTN010000133.1 GCA_025352435.1 Ferruginibacter sp.
GGGAAGTATGCCTCATTTTCATAGCTATAGTAATGAATCGCTTCGTTCTGAATATGGTAATTTAAAAATGAAAGAAGCTTTTAAAAAAAGCGATGAAGAATTATGCCATCTTATAAATTCAATTTGAAAAGGGATATCTAATTTAAAACTTTTATATGGAATATAAAAATGAACATAGAGAGCATATCATTAGCGTCCTAAAGACGAAAACTAAAGTTCTTTGAAATATTGATAAATAAAGCGTTTGGAGCTACAAGAGTGTTCAAACGATTTGAAATGCCCAACTTGGGCAATGCACACAGGAAAATATGTTTTTGCCCAGGTTGTTTCCCTACTTGACCCAAACGATTTCAAGAAATGCGTTGATAAACACAAGGGTAATTATAAAGTAAAAGATTTCACTTGCTGGCACCAATTAATGTGTATGATGTTTGGACAATTGGCAAACAGGGAAAGCCTGAGCGATTTGGTTTTATGCCTGCAGAGCCAAAAAAGCAAATGGTATCATTTAGGTATTGGCAACAGCATATCTAAATCCAATCTTGCCTATGCCAATGAAAAAAGGAGTTGGCAAATTTTTGCAGACTTTGCTTACCTGCTAATTGCCCAAGCCCGTAATTGCATTACGCCCAATGCAGAATTAAGTGAGTTTGATGCGTATGGTATTTATGCCATTGATACCACCACAATAGATTTGTGTTTGGAAGTATTTTGGTGGGCAAAATTCCGCAAGCATAAAGCCGCTGTGAGGCTGCATACACTTTTAGACATTAAGTCTGAAATCCCTTGCTACATCAACATTACAGACGGCAAAACCCATGAAGTAAATGTTTTGGACTTGATTGAGTTTGAGCCATTAGGTATCTATATAATGGACAGAGGGTTCATTGATTTTTCAAGGCTTTATACCATTCATAAACATTTTGCTTATTTTATAACAAGAGCAAAAACAAACATGAAATTTAAACGGGTTTATTCTGCCAAAGCCAATAAAGCCGAAGGTGTAATGGCTGACCAAACTGTAAAGCTTGTAAACTTTTATTCGGCTAAAGAATACCCTGAAAAATTCCGCAGGATAAAATTTTATGATGCAGAAACGAAAAAAAAATTCATCTTCCTTACAAACAACTTTGATTTAACTGCATTGCAAATAGCATTGCTTTACAAACAAAGATGGAAGATTGAACTGTTCTTCAAATGGATAAAACAGCATTTAAAAATAAAATCCTTTTGGGGTTATTCGGAGAATGCCGTTAAGGTGCAGGTATATTGTGCAATCATTACGTTCGTTACTGTTGCTTTGGTGAAGCAACAATTCAAAACAGCGCTTACACAGTATCAAATTTTACAGATTTTAAGCATCACTTTACTTAATAAAACTCCCATAAATCAACTGTTTCAAGACGCTTTATTACAATATGTCAAAGAACAAAATTATAACCAATTGAAAATGTTCTAACTATGTTAGGACGCTAATGATAACAATCTAACAATTCACAATGGTAGAAATTTTTGTGCGGCAAGAAAAATTGGTTAAGCATTGAGATTTTAAAGGAACACGTACAGGTAAGTTTTTTGGAAAACCTTAACCTATAAAGCCGTAGACATTGATGGTACCACTATTGTTCTGATGCGGCAGGGGAAAATTGGAGATGAAGGATTTTTCTTGATAATATGATTTTATACAGCAATAAAGCCGGATTCCTCCGGCAGGTGAATAAACCTTCGTTAGAAACAAAAATTACAGAGAAAAATAAACGAATCATCAAATTAATTTTTTGTAAAACTAAAACACAAACATGGAAAATTCAGAAATCGTAAAAGGAATGTATGATGCAGCTGCCAAAGGAGACTTCCCCGCTTTCCTGGGAGCAATGGATTTAAACATTGAATGGAATGAAGCCGAAAACTTCCCTTATGCAGACCGTAATCCATACCTCGGGCCACAGGCTGTAGCCGAAGGAGTATTTGGCCGCATAGCTGCCGACTGGGAATATTGGACACTATCTGATCTGGAATATCATGAAACAAAAAATGATATGATCATTGCAACCGGCAGATACAACGCAAAAAATAAAGCAACCGGAAAAATTATCAAAGCACAGTTTGCACATATGTGGCGGTTGAAGGATGGTAAAGCGATAAGCTTTCAGCAGTA
>JANXTN010000150.1 GCA_025352435.1 Ferruginibacter sp.
TCTGCTTTCGCTTCTGTCTTTTGGATTCTTTGTTGAATAGATAAATACTGTTCAAAAAGATCTTCTAAAATAAAAAGTTGTTCTTCTCTCCAGTTTCCTAAAAGTGCAGCAGCTATTTGTTCTTTAGTTTTCTTTACACCAAAATGTGCCAGACCGGCCAAAGCATTAGGATCTCTTTGTCCATCTATTATAGCTTTTATAATGCTAAGGCCACTAACGCCTGTTATGTCACTTATTACCAGCTCTAATCTCACATTTAACAGCCGCAGGGTTTTCTGCATTTTATTGGAGCAGGCAGTTGCCTGTTCCATCAGGTTGTTCCTGTGACGTGTATAGCTTCTTAAAGTTTCGATGTCTAAAGAAGGTACAAATGATGCATTTAATAATCCAAGTGTGTGCAATTTTTGAATCCAGCAGCAATCTTTGTTGTCCGTTTTTCCTTTGGGGTTTTTAATGCCACGCAAACTGCAAAGCACAACATGAAAACCCGCTCGTTCCAGTTCATTGTAAAGTACCTGCCAATAGTTACCGGTAGATTCCATAGCCACACTGGTAATTTTGTGTTGTTTCAACCAATCAACAATGGCTAAATTGTCAGCCGTCAGAACACCAAAAACTTTTACTGAAGCGGCATCCTGACCTACAGATACCCAGTGTTCTTTACTTCCAATATCAATACCTGCTGCATGCAGATTGATCATGGGCATGTTTAATTCCTGTGATGTTTTCATAATAAATAAATTTAAAAACAGCATAAAGGAGCATATCTTTAAAGTCATATTATTCCATACGGGATTCTCTTGAAGAAAGAGATCACCACTGAACTTTTCATTTAGGATTTGGTATAGAGCCAAATCCTTTTTATATACACCTACCTATGATCCCGGAAGGACTGCGAGTACCAATAGGAGCGTAAGTTTTGTCGTATACTGCTTGTCTTAAAGTTAGCTAAATTACTTTACACAAATTTGTGTCTTAAGATCCCTGCTATGCGCAGCGGTATAACATCTTTAAACTTTTATGAAAGAAGGCTAATCACTTCCACGTTAATTTTTTGCTTTACCTTACCTGTACAAACCAAGGCTATGAAAAAGTTGTTTCTGATAATGCTACTCGCCGTTTATAGTTGTTCCATTTTTGCGCAGACGAAGCAAATAAATAAACAATTACCGATCGGAATTTTTGATAGTGGCACTGGCGGGCTCACCATACTACAAGCCATTCTTACATTAGATGCATTCAATAATAAAACCGGTGAAGCAGGTGCAGATGGCATACCGGACTTTTCAAACGAAGCATTTCAATACCTGGCAGACCAGGCAAATATGCCTTATGGAAATTATGCCGCAGTAAAAAAAACACTTTTGCTGAAAGAGCATATTTTAAAAAACATGCAATTCTTTTTGCAACAGCAATATCAAACACAATCTGCAAATCAATGGCAGTCGCAGCACAAGCCTACTGTAAAAATGATTGTGATTGCCTGTAACACCGCAACCGCCTATGCCCTTACAGATATCAAAAAATTTGTAGCTACCCAACAACAGCAGATACCAGTGATTGGCGTAATAGACGCAGGTGTAAAAGCTGCGTTGGAATATCATGCAACACACACCAACGGCACCATTGGTGTATTTGCTACGGCAGGTACAGTTGCCAGTGATGGATACCCAAAAGCTTTGCGAGCACTTTCAGCAAAAGTCGGTATGCAACAACCGATAATTGTAAGCCAGGGTGGTGCAGGGCTTGCAGAAAGTATTGATCGTGATTTTAGTTATTTCAGCGATACGGTAACTGCCGCAAGGCTAAGTTATAAAGGCCCGGCAGTAAGCAACACACAATATCCAATAGATACTTTGTTGCTGAATGTGTATCGCTTTAATAAGGCCGATAATAAAATCCTTTGTGAGTTTGATAACGCCGGAAGATGTTTGGAGATTCAATTAAATGATCCATCCAATTATGTGCGTTATCATCTTGTGAGCCTGCTGGAAAAAATGAAAAAAGAAAATTATCCGCTGCCGCTCAATACACTCATACTTGGCTGCACGCATTATCCTTATTTAAAAGATACCATTCATGCGGTGTTGAAGGAATTATATAATTATCAATCGGCGAATCAGTTTGTATATCGTACATATTTGTCTGCAGATGTAGCCTTGATAGATCCAGGTGTGGAGACGGCTAAAGAAGCCTACATTGCTTTGCGCAAACAGCAATTGGCCCTAGCAAAACCAAACCCTATCAGTAACAATTTTTTTATTACTGTGCCCAACACAACTTTAAAAGAAACAGAGCTACAACCCGATGGCTGGTTTACTTATGCATATAAATATGGGCGCACAGAAAAAGCAAACAAAGAATATGTAAAGTATGTACCTTTTGATACCAACAATATTGTTCCCGCCACTTACCAGCGTTTTAAAAAAGTATTGCCTGAAGTATATACCTGTCTCCATAAAGTTATTAATGGGCTTTCTGAATAATCGTACACATTTAATTACTACCTATGTTCAAAGTCTTATTTTCTGCACTAATTTTTCTATGTATCATGTCATGCAATACTACTTCTAAATCTTTGGCAACATTACAACAGCAGATAGAAAAAAAGCTTGCAATAGACAGTACTATTTTTGGCGTAGCATTTAAAGACTTAGCTACCGGCAAAACTATTTTCATAAATGAAAAAATGCCTTTTCACGCGGCAAGTACAATGAAGACGCCCGTGCTTATTGAGTTGTACCGCCAGGCTGCCGAAGGTCGGTTTTCATTAAATGATTCAATGACAATTAAAAACCAATTCAGCAGCATCGTAGATGGTAGTTCGTATGCACTAGACTCTACTGACGACAGTGAATTAGATTTGTATAAAAATATCGGCAAGCAAACCACCATTGCAGACCTCGCTTATAAAATGATTATCCTCAGCAGTAACCTTGCAACCAATATGCTCATTGAAAAAGTGAGTGCAGATAGTGTGATGAGAACGATGAAAACAATGGGTGCAAATGATATAAAAGTTTTAAGAGGTGTAGAAGACAATAAGGCTTTCCATAAAGGTCTCAATAACGCCACCACAGCTTTTGATAACCTGCTTATTTTTGAACAACTCGCAAATAAAAAAGTTGTTAGTGCCGCTGCATCTCAGCAAATGATCAAAATATTATTGGATCAAAAATATAATGAAATCATTCCTGCACTCTTGCCTGCAAATGTAAAGGTGGCGCACAAAACCGGCTCTATCACAGGCATTCAGCATGATGGTGGCATTGTGTTTTTACCCGATGGAAGAAAATACGTACTGGTATTGCTTTCTAAAAATCTTACAGACGATAAAGCCGGTGTTGAAA
>JANXTN010000206.1 GCA_025352435.1 Ferruginibacter sp.
CAGGAACAATTGGATTAAAATCTTCCAACACATTTAAGTCAGTAACCAATGTATCTCTATTGTGGGTTACGATTTTCCGCAGGAAGAAATGGATGAACTTACAAAAAGAGGCGTAGAGTTGGATGGTGTTGAAATAGTAAAAGATAAAAAATCATTTTTCTGGAGTGGGAAATATCATATGGATATGAACACCAGAGATACATTGGTTACTGACTTAAATGTGTTGGAAGATTTTAATCCAATTGTTCCGGATACTTACCAGGGTGCAGAATTTTTAATGCTTGGTAACCTAATGCCGAAATTGCAATTGAGCGTAATTAACCAATTAAAACATAGACCAAAGTTGATTGTAATGGACACCATGAATTTTTGGATGGACATTGCGATGGATGATTTAAAAGAAGTTTTGAAGAATGTAGATGTATTGTTGGTGAACGATGCAGAGGCGAGACAACTTAGCGGTGAGTTATCATTGGTGAAGGCTGCTAAAAAAATAATGGAAATGGGTCCGGGCTTTTTGATCATTAAAAAAGGAGAGCACGGTGCTTTGTTGTTTCATGAAAAACAGGTTTTCTTTGCGCCGGCTTTGCCGCTTGAAGAAGTATTTGATCCAACAGGTGCCGGTGATACTTTTGCAGGTGGATTTATCGGGCATCTTGCAAAAACTAAAGACATCAGTTTTGATAACATGAAAACTGCGATTATTGTAGGAAGTGCTATGGCAAGTTTTTGTGTAGAAAAATTTGGTCCGGAGCGTTTAAAAGAAATTACAAAAACTGATATTGATGCACGTATTGCAGAATTTGTAGAACTGGTTAATTTTGATATTGATTTGGTTTAAAAGAAAAATATGCTTGAAATTGTAATACTTTATTTTTTAACCAAAAAGATTGGTGTGTTAGCCACCACTAAAGGCTTATCTGCCCGAAGATGGAAATTTAATTTGATACTTGCGTGGATTGTAGGAGAATTATTTGGTGCTGTAATAGCAGTAATTATTTTCGGACAAGATAATTTATTTAGTGCTTTGTTAATAGCAATTGCATGTGCAGTTTCTACATACTTTATTATCACAAACTACCTCAATAATCTTCCCGATGTTGTTGATGAAGAGGATATAAATAATATTGGCCGAGAGTAATTATTTACAAAAATAAATCCTGAAATAGCTTACTACCGGGCACCACTGAATATTTTTCTAGGTCTGTCTCACCATCTTCCATTAATACGATTTCATCTATAAAAGCATGACCTGTGCAGGTTTTGGCAGGTTTACTTATGATGGAAAAGGCCGCATCTGCAACTATTTCCGGCGTTCTGCTCATGTTTATTAATGCATCACCTCCCAGCAAATTTTGAACTGCCGCCGTTGCAATTGTAGTACGTGGCCACAGCGCATTAGAAGCAATTCCAAAAGGCCTTAATTCTTCTGCGAGCCCCTGCGCAATCATCGTCATATTGTATTTTGTAAGTGTATATGCTAAATGGTCTTTAAACCATTTCATAGTCATATTTAGTGGCGGTGAGAGTGTAAGAATATGTGCATTGGTAGATTTTTTTAAATGTGGAATACAAGCTCTGCTCATAAAAAATGTACCTCTCACATTTATATCATGCATCAAATCAAAACGCTTCGGTTCTGTTTTTTCTGTGGGCGTTAACGAAATTGCTGATGCATTGTTTATCAGCACATCTATACCGCCAAAGGTTTCTACTGCTTTATCAACTGCTTCCTGTATTTGCAGTTCATCTCTTATATCACATTTTACTGCAAGAGATTTGCCACCGGCTTCTTCAATTTCTTTTGCAGCAGAATAAATGGTACCACCAAGTTTAGGATCTTCTGTTGTGCTTTTTGCAGCTACTACAATATTTGCACCTTCTCTTGCAAAACGCAACGCTATTGCTTTCCCAATACCACGACTTGCACCTGTAATAAAAATAGTTTTCCCTTTAAACAACATGAAATATATTTTGTTTGTGATAAAAAAGAAAAGTTAGCCTATTCAATCGAAACCTTAAAATAATGTAAGAAAAATTTTACTTATGCCTGAACCAACAGTTTTTATTGTTGGTTTCATATCCCTTAAATGTAGTATTCACGGGTGCTCCATGGTAAAGCAACTTATTGTATTTTGTTCTTGCCAGATAATTGAAAGCGCCCATATCTCCTGTAAAGGCTGTTTCGTTATTCTGATTATATTTTTTGTGAATAAGCGTAAGCTCCTTCAAGAATTCTCCCATTACTTTTATATCTCCGCCAATGATTCCGCAGTTTAGCAGTTGTTCGTCTTTAAAAATTTCTTCATAACCAGCATAGTCCGGAATTTTATTTCTTAAATGTTCCGAGTGTTCAAGCATCCACCAATTGTTTAATTTTTTTGGCTCATCTCCACAAAATAATTTTTCAGAATTGTCCTTAAAAAGGAGTTGTTCAAAAGGGTTTTTAATGACCACTACATCACTTATATCGGTACAAAAAACTTTTTGTATTTGCTCTTTGTGCTTACTTAAAAAATCGTAGTAAGCAAAGTATCGGTAAATGTTTGGATTATATGCGCCATCATAATTTACCTTTATAAAATGAATGTTTTTATTTTCATATTGTAAACAGGTTTCTGCAGAAAAGTTGTTGTGAAAAAGGATCCCCTCAATGCCTAGATCAATGATTGAATTTGCCCAATCTTTTACAATAGAATAGTCATCGTCTTCTAAAACAGTATTCCTGTTTACATCATGTATACCTGTTAGCAGGCAACCCATTATAATTTCAGGCTTAAATTTTTTAGCGGGCATATTCCTTATGCAACAAGTACAAAATTTTCCTGTTTAATCTTTGCACAAATACTATTTGGATTGTTGCGGTAATAAATGTATGTACGCAAATTTACTTTCCTCACATTATATTGTTCTGCAGCTCTTTCATAAAAATGCGCATCTGCGGCATATGAATTATGAAACTTAAGTTTGGTAAAAATTTCTTTCTTTCCAAACAGCGTGGCAAACAATATGCAATCATCTACATGCACACTGGTTGTACGATCATATTTATCAGGCACATAATAATCTTCTTCTTTATCTACAACAGTTTGTGTGGTTGAAGCTATTAAATCTGCCTGCTTCATTTCTTTTATACAAGACTCCAAATGATGCGGCTGATATTCATCATCAGAATCCAGCATGGTGATGTATTTACTTTTGCTTTGTAATATGCCAATGTTTACAGACTCTGCCTGCCCACAATTTTCGTGGTGGAGGTAAGTTATTTTTTGCTTGTTTTTTTCAGCATAATTGATAATGCGGTTGTATGGATCATGGTCGCTGCCATCATCTATAATGATCAAATTAAAATCCTGAAAAGTTTGATTGAGTACGGAGTCTATAGCTCTTTTTACAAGATGAAATGGCGTATTATAAACAGCCATTATTACTGAAACCGTTGCCGGATGCTGCATTGTGAGTGGTGTTACATTTGGTTAACACCATAAAAATAGCCATAAAAAAAACCAACAATTATACAAATTCCCGTTTTAGTAATTTATATAATTGTTGGCTGTAATAAATAATTGTTACGCTAGTGTAGCTTCTGCAGTAATTTTTGTGTTGTACAATTTAGAGATAGGGCAGTTTTCTTTCGCATCAGCAACAGCAGTATCAAACTGCTCTTTATTAATGTTTGGAATAGAAGCATTTACTGTAAGATGTGAGGATACAATTGCACCATCTACAAAGTCAACATCACATTTGGTTTCAATGTTGTCAGCAGTAAAGCCACCTTCCTGCAAAACAAAACTCAACTTCATTGTAAAACATCCTGCATGTGCAGCTGCAACAAGTTCTTCAGGATTTGTTCCTATACCTTCTTCAAAGCGGCTTTTAAAGGAGTATTGTGTTTTATCAAGCGTAGTGCTTTGAGTAGTTAAATTTCCTTTACCATCTTTCCCCGTTCCTTGCCATAGGGCTGTTGCATTTCTTTTCATTTTATTTATTTAAATTATTATAAACTATTTTTCGTTTGCTTCTCAAGTTTGCGCCAGGTTGGTCTTATTCTCTTTTCCATTTTTAATGGATTTACATAAATTATCAGCACAGCAAAGTAAACACAATACGAAATATAAACCCATTTAAAAGCTATCAATATTCCAAAAAACGTAATTAAAATTGCAAGCATATTTTTGCTTAAGCCACTTTCAATTGAGTCATTAGAAAGGGTTTCATCTACCAGTTTTGACTTTACATACGAGTAACGGAGCAAGAGGTATGCAGCTATAGAAGACATAAATAGCACAAAACCTAAACTTATTGCAGCTAGCGGCACTAGTGGATGATCTCCCACCATTGCAATGGCAAAAGGCAACATAGTTATCCAAAATAAAAAATAAATGTTGTACCATAAAAGTGCAGCGTTAGTTTCTTTTACAGCGTGGTATAAATGATGATGGTTTACCCAAAAAACTGCAATGAAAAAAAAGCTGAAAATAAAACCAAGAAGATAAGGAGCAATATTTAAAAGCTCATTGAAATTTTGCATCAGGTTTTGGTCGCTACTAAACTTGGGAACTTTAAACTGAAATGCAAGCAGCGTAAGTACAATTGCAAATACGCCATCGCTAAAATTTTCCAGCCTTGTAGTTGATATAAAAAATGTATTTGACGCCATTACTTTTTACCCAATGCATTTATAAATTCTGATTCATTAAAGCCATGCAAAACTATGCCAGCAATTTCTGCCACAGGTCTTTTTATGAGGTTGGTATGGGCTTGCATTAATTTAATTGCTGCGCTTTTTACTAGCGTTTTTTGTTGATCATCTGATGATAAATTTCTGAAAGCAGTACTCTTTTTGTTTAATACTTTTTTTAATGAAGATGCTTCTATCCACTCTTTAATTTTAGCTGTAGATATTCCCTCTTTTTTAAAATCATGAAACTCAAATATTACTTTATTTTCTTTCAGCCATGATAAAGCTTTTTTTACCGTATCACAATTAGGAATGCCATAAACTTTTACCATTACTAAAGTATTGCGGGCTTGTTCTGAAATATTTTTTCAATTTTATCGGTAACCTCATTTGTAATTAGAGGCAAAACTTCTAAAGCTTTTAAATTCTCAATAAGCTGCTGTTTTTTTGTAGCACCTAAAATTGCTGTGGTAACATTAGGATTTTTTATACACCAGGCAATACTTAATGCTGCTATGCTCACATTCATTTTAACAGCAAGCTCCTGTAGTTTTTTTACTTTCTTTACTCTATCATCCTGAATTACGTTAGCCATTATGCCGTTCATATCCGGCATTGCAAACCGGCTGTTTTTAGGTATGCCATCATTGTATTTTCCTGTAAGTAAACCTGAACATAATGGGCTCCAGATGGTAGTACCTAAGCCTACATTTTTATAAATTTCTGAATAATTAGCTTCGACTTTTTCTCTTTCAAATAAATTGTATTGAGGTTGTTCCATTGTGGGGCCTATTAACCCATATTTTTCTGCCACTCTGTGCGCTTCCATTATCTCTACACCTGTCCATTCACTAGTACCCCAATACAAAACTTTTCCCTGTTGTATCAATGTGTTCATCGTGCGCACTGTTTCTTCTATTGGTGTATTTTTATCTGCCCGATGGCAATAAAAAAGATCGAGATAATCAACCTGCATTCTCTGTAATGCTTCGTTACAGGCTTCAGTTAAATGCTTGCGGCTGTTTCCTGTTTGGTTAGGTTTGTTGTCTGCACCGTGCCAGCCAAAATATGCTTTGGATGATAATACAAATGAGGTACGGTCCCATTTCTTCTTTTTTAATATCCGACCCATCATAAGTTCACTTTCACCCAAGGCATAAGCTTCTGCATTATCAAAAAAATTGATGCCATTATCATAAGCAAGACCCATTAATTCATCAGCAATCTTATCATTTATTTGTCTGCTGAAACTTACCCAGCTGCCAAAAGAAAGAACACTTAATTGAAGACCAGAGCGACCAAGACAACGATATTCCATATTAAAATTTTGAGTATGTAAACAAGATTGTAGAAATAAAATTACAATGCTTTAAAGTAATAAACCGAAACTATTTCCTTTCTATTTTGGAAATCCATCCCCTTTAGAATTTATAACACCATTAGGATGCAACATGTGATAGTTTTTAAAACCCTGATCAGCTTCCATGCCGCTGCCATTCATGTATTGCCCATCTCTCTGGCGAATGCGAACTTTTTTATTTGTGTAAAATTCAACACCCTTTCTGTTTCTGTCCCAATACAAATCATCACAATAAATTGTGTCGCCCTTCAACAGATTTATAATTTTCACACTATCCCTTAAATAGATCAAACTTTCTCCATCCTTGTATTTTCCGTACAAGGCGGTTAGTTTGCTTTCCTTTATCTGATCTACATTAAAAAATTCTGCATACAATGTCTTAGGAAATTCGTAATAAGTGGTGGAGTCTTCTACATGCAGCATTAGAGGAGCCGTTAAAAGTGCTTTGGCTTTCCCTGCTATAGTGTAATTTATTTTTATAAACGTGGCTTCTTCTGTATTGCCTGTTTTTTTATTCAGATTGTTTACCTCGTTCACATCATTTTCGCAGGCGCATAAAAAAAAACAGCCTGTTGAAAAGGCTGCGAAAATATATTTATGTGTGTTGCTTTTATTCATTTTTAATGAAATCCCATTAATTGTATTTGCTTTTTTGAAACCAGGTAGCACTCATTGATAAACCAAAATTTACTCTTACAATTCCTTCTCTTAAACTTTGGTTCTGTTTGTTGCCATGCTGGCCAAATTCTAAACCGGTATTTAGGGTTACAAACTCTCCTACACGTAATCTCTGAAAAGAAGTTAATGGTAAACTTGCCCCAAGGGTTAAACCATAATCCGGTCTGTTGGCATTATTCGTTTTTACATAATCGTTACCAATATAAATACCTGCACGGTATTTCACAAATCGCCAGTATTTTGATGACAGCGTTGTTGGGTCTGCAGGAAAATATTGAGCTCCCATATGAAGCGTGGTATTATTTTGAACAGCATCTGTAGCACCAAAATACCTGTATTTTGACCATTGTGCATAATCTACATCAGCACCTACTATCCAGTGTTTAGTTGTGTAAGTGAATCCAGCAGTGTAAGTAGCAGGTAGTGTAACAGTTCCCTTTTCGTCAATAGTATTTGTTACTGTATCTATAGCAACAGTGCTGCCATTGTTGTCATACACAAACGTTTCATTTATGTTATCTCTTTTGGCTTTTAATTTCTGTTGCATATTTGTAGATATACCCAGACGAAGCACATTTTTATTAGGTAATCTAATTCCGTATTGTGCACCAAGGGTTAGAAAAAAGCCTCCAAAGCGTGCGTCAGCCTGCGTGTTTGATTGCATATAACGAACGCTGTCACTGCTCTTCAAAGATAATTTAGTACTGTTCTGTCTGTTGCCAAAAGAATAGCCTGTGCTTACGCCAAAACTGAAATTTTTAATTTTTACCCCAGTACTGAAATTTGCCTGACTGATGCCACCTGTGCCTTCGTACAATGTAATAGCACTGTCTATACCCGGCAAACTTTTATCCGCAAGAATTTTATAATTGATACGGGTTACGGGACGCAGACCGAAAGCAATATTTACATAATTTCCTTTAGCAAGCATTTTTTTAGGCGTAACAGGAAAGCCAAGTTGCAAGTAAGAAATAAGGGTATTTGTAGCCTTGTATTTTTGTGGTGAATTGTTACTTTTCAGCGTGCGTATATCTACCTCGCCACCAACATCGAATATGGTTGTATTTAAACTGCCTAATGATGCGGGGTTTGATAAATTTATAGAAGAAGATGGAAAAAATAATTTGCCATTTAAAACATTATAAGGAATAAAACCTACAGAATCTATATACCCTGCAGTAATACCGCCCATGCTGCGACTTACAATATTTTGTGCAGGTACTATATCACCCATGCCATATCGTGAGTAAGGTGAGTTTTCCTGAGCTGATGCAAATGTGTAAATAAAACTTACGGTGATAAATAGGGCAATTCTTTTAATTACCACAGTTGTTGAGTTGGCTAAGTGCATACAGTCCTTTGAATAAAAAATTATTGTCGACCCGCCCGGCTAGAGCATTTGGGCTGGCAAATATCCGGGATTTAAGCTGCCCGGCAAAATACGAAGAATTGCCCCCGGTTAAAACCACGTTAAAGTTCCCGTACTTTTCTTCGTATTTCAGTATAATTCCATCTATTTCTGCAGCCATTCCATGTAGTACTCCGCTTTGTAAATTTGTTCGAGTATCATAGCCAATTAAAGGAAAATTCCAGGTTTCTTTTTCAAGCGGCAGCAATGCAGTAAAGTCGTGCATGGCTTTAAAACGCATCTCCATTCCGGGAGAAATGCCACCGCCTAAAAATTGGTGGTATTGGTTTACAAAATTGTATGTGATGCAACTTCCTAAACCAATGATCAGATTATTTTTTGCAGGATAAAAATGAACCGCTGCTGCTACCAATGCAAGCCGATCTGCACCAATAGTTTCCGGTTTACCAACAGGAGTTGTAAAATTTATTTTGGTGGTAGGTGATAATTTGTGAAACTCGCTTTTCTTTTTAAACAGCGTTTCTATTTCGAGATTATGAATGATTACGGAAGATAAAATTGTTTGCTCGGGATTATACTTGGCCAAAAGATAAGCAATAGTAGCAACTTCATCATCTTTTAAAATGATAGTCTCCTGCATTTCACTATTCTTAAAAACAGCAACTTTTTTTCTTGTATTTCCAAAGTCAAAGCAGAGGGTGGTCATGTGGTTAGTTGGTGGTTGAAGGTTAGTGGTTGGTAGTTGATATTTGGTGGTTATGGTTGCATATTGTAAATAGTGATTATTAAATCTAAAACGCTTTAAACAACAATATACTTGCTATACTAAAGATAGATCGAATTTTAAAAAATTAGCACATCAGCACATTAGCAAATTGCACTCAAAATTCAAAACCTTCCAGATTTTTAAAATGCCCGTTCAGCGTAATTTTATCTTTTAGTTTATCCATTTGCGTCATCACTTCCATCACTTTTACCAAATGCCGTTTTATATATTCCTGTCGGTGCAATTCATGTTCGTATTGCAATAACTGATATTCATCTTCCAACGCCATTCCTGCGTGATGGGCTACATCAAAACTCAATAATTCTGCATCCGATTTTTTAAACTGTTTTGTAACATTGAGCAAAACATGCAGGGCTCTTATGCTTTCCAATATTTTAACCATAAGTGGCAAACTGCCAATAAATTTTGTTGCAGGATAAGTTACAATAGCCCCACGGTAAAGCTTTTCAGGCAAAGCCTCTATTTTTTCTAATATTTTAAAAACCAATGTGCCACGGGTTTTTATATCCATTTCACCATTTTCGTACACGGTGGATATTTCTATAATTTCTACCAGCGTGCCGTATTCGCTCACTTCGTTGTTTATGACAGAAGGAATACCAAACGGTTTTTTATTTGCATAACAATCATTCACAAGTTGCTTGTAGCGTGGTTCAAAAATATGCAGGTTCAGTTCTTCATCAGGAAAAACAACCAAGGCAAGGGGAAATAGGGGAATGAAATTCGTCATAAAACAAAGTTAATACAATCAATTACACAGCAAATTGAAATCCGCTTTCTTATTTTAAAACAACAATTTTAAAATCTTATTTTGCGTTGCAATGATTAGCCAAAAGAACTTCCCAGCAAACATACTGTTGAGCCGCAATGATGGAATTGGGGACATGGTTTTAATGTTGCCCATGGCAGGTATTTTAAAGGCTCAATATCCTCAAATTAACATAGCAGTGCTTGGCAAGAAGTATACAAAAGCGCTGGTTGATGCCTGTGTATATGTAGATGAATTTATTGACGAGGAAGATTATTTTTCCAAAGAAATATTAATTGACAAATTGAAGCCGCAGGCTATTATTCATGTGCGCACAAACAAGCGGGTAGCAAAGCGGGCAAAAGAATTGAACATCCGGCTTAGAATAGGAACCCGCAGTAGATTGTACCATTGGGCAACCTGCAATAAACTTATTTCGTTAAGGAGAAAAAGTTCTGATTTACACGAAGCTCAATTAAACCTTAAACTGCTGGCACCGCTTGGAATAGTCAAAGAATATTCTATCAAAGAATTGCAAACTTTTTTTGGTTTGGAAAGATTGGAAGTTCTAGGACAACAATATCTTGATGTATTGCAGACAGATAAATTCAATCTGGTAATTCATCCAAAATCGGAAGGCAGTTCAAGGGAATGGCCAATAGAACATTTTACGGCATTAATAAATATGCTGGATGCTGATAAATATAATATCATTTTAACGGGTGTAGAAAAAGAAAAACAATTTGTGCAAACCATTATTGATGGGCTAAATAAACCGGTAATTAATCTTGCGGGAAATTTGCCGCTTGGTCAGTTTATATCATTATTAAAACACGCTGATGGTATTGTAGCAAATGCAACTGGTCCTTTGCATCTGGGCGCTGCTTTGGGAATTCATGCACTTGGTATTTATCCACCTATAAAACCAATTGATCCGGGAAGATGGGCGCCACTAGGGTTAAAAGCAGAGGTTTTTGTGTTGGATAAAAATTGTAAAGCATGTAAAAATAATAAAAACTTTTGCCCTTGTGTAAATGCAATTCAACCTGCACAAATTAAGATGGCTTTAGACAATGCAGCGTCTCAAAAACAAATTGCTACAACCTTATGAGACAAAAAAAGCAATTGGTATTTGATGCTGAGCGAATGAAATATCCGCATACCGGTTTGTATCATTATTGCCTGCAACTGGGTTTGGCTTTGCAAAAAGAGGTAAATAAAGAAACAGAGGAATTAAAATTTTATGTGCGTACTGGTCATGAAAATTCTTTTGGTGAAACTACGCAATACATAGAGCAACATGGCTTACACAAGTTTTCAATGCCTACAAAAAATGCAAGTGTGTGGCACACAACTTACCAGGCTACAAATTATTTTCCATTCAACAAAAAGGCTAAAGTTGTTTTTACTATACACGATTTAAATGTGCTGCATGAAAATAAAATGAGCTCTAAAAGATTACAAAAGGAACTGAGCAAAATTCAAAACAGAATTGATGCGGCTGACCATATTGTTACGATCTCGCATTTTACGTTGGCAGATATAAAAAATAATCTGCAATTGCACAATAAGCCCACAACCGTTATTTACAATGGTTGTAACATACAACTCATTCAAAATATTGTCGCACCGAATCAATTACCTGCGAGTGATTTTTTATTTACTATCGGTACCATCAATGCAAAGAAAAACTTTCATGTTTTGCCATGTTTGCTGGTTGGGAATAACATGCAATTGTTTATTGCCGGAATTACTGATGATGAGAATTACAAGCAACTCATCATTAGCGAAGCACAAAAGTACAGCGTAGCCGACAGAGTTATTTTTACAGGACCAATAAATGAAAATGATAAGCAGTGGTATTTAAAAAATTGTACTGCATTTGTATTTCCATCATTAGCGGAAGGGTTTGGCCTACCGGTTATTGAAGCTATGTATTTTGGCAAACCTGTAGTTTTATCAAACGCCACTGCACTGCCTGAAATTGGTGGACCCGATGCATTTTATTTTGATGACTTTGAGCCGAATAATATGAGAACGGTATTAAAAAATGCTTTAAAAATTTTTAACGAAAATCCTGCAATAGCAGATAAACTTAAAGCAAGAGCAAACATGTTTACCTGGGCAGATGCTGCAAAAAAATACATGGAAGTGTACAGAAGTCTTTATTAATTTTTATCTTGCGGCATCACAATATAAGCATACAAATTAATGCATACTGCAATTTTGAAACAAGCACTTAATGGTAATACAAAAGCGCTTGCAAGATGCATTTCATTTATAGAAAATGAGGTTACAGGTTATGAGGATTTGCTGGAAACCTTACCGATATCTACTGTGCCGGTTACAGGAATTACAGGTCCACCCGGTGCAGGAAAAAGTACACTTACAGATCAGCTTATTCAATTATTGATCAACGACAACAAAAGAGTTGCCGTGTTGTGTATTGATCCATCATCTGCATTTCACCACGGGGCTATTCTTGGTGATAGAATAAGAATGAGCCGCTGGTACAACAATAAAAGTGTTTACATACGGTCGCTCGCAGGTAAAGGTTCCTTAGGAGGGCTAAGTCCTAAAGGGATTGAAATTACTGATTTGCTGAAGGCTGCA
>JANXTN010000214.1 GCA_025352435.1 Ferruginibacter sp.
CGTTGTTAAAGAAAATGATGCACGGAATCAAATAAAAAGATTTGGAAGTTTTCATAATCCATACGTATCATTCATAAGATGATACGTATCTTTATAAAAAGAAGTTATGACTACTAAATTGACATTAAGTATAGATGAAGAGAAAGTAAAAAAGATTAAACAATATTCAAAAATGAAGGGTATTAGTGTATCTAAGTTCTTTGAAAAAAAAATTGATGCCATTGAAATGCCCATTAAAGATGAATTATCTATAGAAAAAATAAGAGGAATATTTGGCAAATCATCCCGGAATTTAAATCTGAAAAAAGAAAAGACAGCACGATTAATCAATAAATATGTCAAATAATTTATTTATTGATTCGGATATAATTTTAGATGTATTAATAGACAGAAAAGAGCATTACGAAAGCAGTTCTACTATTTTTAAATTGTATGAGGTAGGCTCAGTAAAACTATTTACTACGCCTTTTATCATAATAAACACTCAATATATTGGGCAAAAAATTCTTTCCAAGGAAAAATGCAAAGAAGGAATAAAATATTTATTAAAATATCTGGAGATTATCGAGTCTAATAAAATGACTATTATAGAAGCGTATAATTCAGATTTTTCTGATATAGAAGATGCCATACAGTTTTATACTGTAAAAAATAGCGGAATAATTGATTACCTCATTACACGAAATTTAAAGGATTATAAAAAAGGGCAATCCACAATTCCTGTATTAACACCAACTCAATTTTTGAAGGCGTTCAAATAAAATTCATTCTCTCACAATTCCCTCCTAAAATATTTTTATCATTTACTCCTAGCCAGTTATTTAAAACGGTAGCATAAACGTTTTTGAAATCAATGGTGTGTTTAAGATCTCCTTCATTTAAGTTCAAAAGATCAGGCATTTCATTCAACAACCCTTTTTGTTTAAGTCCACCACTTATAAAGAACATATTATTTGCAGTACCATGGTCAGTTCCGTTGCTGGCGTTTTGAGAAACCCTGCGACCAAATTCGGAAAAAGTCATCATCAATACATCATCAAATCTGTTGTTGTTTTTAAGATCTGTAGTAAATGCTTTTACTGCGCCGTTCAGCTCATCAAACAATCTTTTTTGCTGCTGCTCTTGGTTTACGTGTGTATCAAAACTACCTAGCGATACGTAATAAACTTTTGTATTTATATCAGACAATATCAGCGAAGCAATTGTTTTTAAGTTCTTCCCCAGTTCAGTAGCAGGATAACTCTGCGAAGAAGGATTCATTTTGCTTTGCTTAAAAATATAGTCTGCACTGCTTAGCGTTTCGCTCATTGTTTTGTATAAGTAATCAACCGTCTCCTCTGTTTTTGGGTGTGCTGCATTTATATCTTTATAAAATTTTTCATTGCTGGTATTGTATAATTTTCGTGGATCTTTAAAAGCCAGACCTTTGCTGCTGTTGCCTTTTAAGGCAAGGCTTAAAGTATCATCTAACTCCAAAGCCTGGGTAGGCTTATCGCAGCCTTTACACTGGGCGTCAAGGTATCTACCTATCCAACCGGTGTTTAAATACTCATTACTTGCACTCGCACTCTGCCAGATATCCATACTTCTGAAATGTGAACGGTCAGGATTCGGATAACCTACTGCATTCATAATTCCTAAATTTCCATCATCATATAATCCTTTAAATGCTTCGAGTGATGGGTGAAGACCCGCAGCATCTGTAAGTGCCAAAGCATTCTCTTTTTTAATACCAATTACTTTTCTTTCTTTATAATAAATATCGTTGTTTATAGGTATTACGGTATTAAGGCCATCATTGCCTCCACTAAATTGTAATACTACCACAACTTTATTTCCCGCCGGCACCATTGCAGGTTTTTCAAATGCCTTTAAAAATTTAGGCATCATCAACGAGGCTGTAGCAAGCGAGCCAATCTGTAAAAATTCTCTGCGTTTGAAATGCATAATAATTAGTTTAATGTTGCGGGTTAAGAGTTACGGGTTAACCATTCTTTACTGCAGTTTTTATCTTGAGTCTAATATCTTTTGTCTTAATTCTTGTTTAGCAAAGCTGATACTCCGGCGTACTCATTACATTTATCACCACACTTTTTATAAAACTTTCTCTGCTTTCGTTGTTTAAATAATTAGCAAGCAATGCACCGTCAATTCTGCCTTTGGTCTGTAACAGAGAATCAATTATAGAGTGTAATAGATTTGCCCTTGCTGTTTTTTCGAATATTTTATTTACAATATTCCATTCTATGGTAGCACTAGCCCCGGTTGCAGCATAAGCCGCTTTTTTACCAAGTTTAATTCTTTTTTCTTCTGTCATTCCCATATTAGTATCATCATCGCTTTTGGGTCTGATGTCAATAGAATCTTTCGAACTTAAAACCTGGGGAATTTGCAAGCGCACCATTAAAGTACTGCTGTCAATCCAGCTTTTGCCACCAGCCCATCCGGCTACGTTTGGTGGGTAAAAAAGTATTTGTCCTAAAACTTTTTCGAACAGCAATTGTGCATCATCATTATCCAATGTAAGCGGTAAATATCTTCTAATGCCTGCAATCAACTCAACAGGAGATTTAATTTTATTGCCGATATTTTGAGGTTCGTAAAACCACTCGCTTGTGTAAATGTCTTCCAGCAATTTTGCTATGTCGTAATCGTTTTTATAAAAACGACTACTTAAGTATTTCACTTTTGCATCGTCTACATTTTCATTTACAAAATAGCGGTAAATCTTCTTGGTAATAAAGGTTGCAGTTTCCGGTTTTTTTAAAATTATGTCTAAGATGTCATCGCCATTAAAATTACCCGTCTGCCCCATAAAGGTTTTTTCGCCAACATCATGCACTAGGTTTCTAAAAATAAATTCACCGTTTTTATCAAATCCCCATCCTGTAAATGCTCTTGCGGCTTCTTTTATATCTTTCTCTGTATAATTGCCTCTGCCGAGTGTAAACAATTCCATTACTTCTCTGGCAAAGTTTTCATTAGGTTTTCCTTTTCTGTTTTGCTGGTTGTTTAAAAATTGAAGCATAGCGGGCGATTTGCTCACTGCACGCAACATAACTGCAAAATTTCCTAATGAATTTTCCCTGATCGTGTTTAAAAGGTTTTGAGAGAAAAAAGCGTTTTGAATTCTGCAGGCAAAATGTCCATGCCAAAATAAACTTATCTTTTCTCTTAATTGTGCCTTGCTGTTTATCATTAAATTAAGCCAGGCAATATTCATATCTTTTAAATCATCTCGGCTTTGTTTTGCTAATGCCTTTTTCTGTTCAGCATCTAGTTTGGAATATTCCATCATTATTCCATTTGTGTTCATCATGGTTTTATCTTCGAATGGATTTGCTGCGATATCTAATTTTTCCGAAACATCGGCAGATGAATCAACTAATTTTTTCCAAAGTTTTTTTGTACTTAGATCATTTAGTTCTGCAACGGCTTCCGCCATGGGGCCAAATGCTGCACGCCACAATAAATGCTGGTTTTTTAAACGATTTGATATTGACATAAGTTTTCTTTTATTGCAGCAGCTATGACTGCAATTTTTTAAGATTGTTTAATGAGAATCAAACAATCTTAATTAATGTCTTAAGAATCTTGGAAAGGCAAAAAAATGAGGAAAAAATATCGAAGGATAGTCAAAAAATTTACATAGAATTCTCAAAAATAAATTCGGGCGATAAATCATTATCCCAAACAGATTTTTGCCCATTATATGTAGTAGTTATTATTTTATCCCAAACTATTTCTCCAAATATTCCAATGTTAGCTTTAGAGAATGTTTCTGGATTTTTTAATTCATCTATGCCTTTTAAATTTGAACGGTTTTTTATAATAGGACCTACATCAATAGTACGAACTAACCCATTGTTGAATTCACAGGTGATAAGGAATGAATCAATTTTCAGTATTTTGTTCACTCTCAACATTACTGCAAAGGATTTACTTTATGAAACTCTTTACTAATCCACATTTCAAGTAGTTCATCTTTATGTATCCCCGTCCAGGCTTGAACTAATTTCAGCTTACTTACAGGCAAATCACCATTAAGCAAATTTCCATTTTCAATTAAAATATTCGCATTCGCTCAAATTCAGCATATTTCACTTTGAAGTGGGGTGGATTATGATCATTAAAAAACATAAACACTATTATTCCGTAAAATCTACTTATTTCTGGCATAGTATAATTTAAACTTTTTCAATTTTAGCAGCGCCAAAATACTGATGTAAAGTTTTTGGCAAATGGATACCATCTTCCTGCTGGTTATTTTCCAACAAAGCGGCTACAATGCGTGGCAATGCAAGGCTGGAGCCATTTAATGAATGTAGTAACTGTGTTTTACCATCCTCATCTTTGTAACGTATTTTCATCCTATTGGTTTGGAAGGTTTCGAAGTTGCTTACAGAACTTACTTCTAACCACTTCTTTTGCGCAGCAGAAAATACCTCAAAGTCATATGTGAGTGCTGACGCAAAACTCATATCGCCACCGCATAGTTTTAGTAAGCGATAAGGGAGCTCTAAAAATTGTAACAACCTTTCAATATGGTTCGCCATTTCTTCTAATACTTCATAGCTTTTATCAGGATGAACCAGTTGAATTATTTCTACTTTATCAAATTGGTGCACACGGTTGAGGCCACGTACATCACTACCAAAACTCCCTGCCTCTCTGCGAAAGCAGGGAGTATAAGCTGTCATTTTTATAGGCATATCATTCTCCTTTACAATCTCATTACTATATATGTTTGTGACAGGTACTTCTGCAGTTGGAATTAAATAGAGTTTATCTTCTGTAACATGATACATCTGTCCTTCTTTATCTGGCAATTGCCCTGTACCATAAGCAGTTTGCTCATTTACCATCAGCGGTGGCATGTATTCCGTGTAACCCGCAGCAGTATTGTAATCTAAAAAATACTGTATTAAAGCCCGCTGTAGTTTTGCACCTCTGCCTTTGTATACCGGGAAGCCGCTGCCCGTAAGCTTTGCACCCACTTCAAAATTCACAAGATCATATTCTTTTATAAGATCCCAATGGGGTTTTGCATTCTCAGGTAATTCAGGGATCGTACCGCCGCTTAGCACAGTAACATTTTCCTCAGGAGTTTTTCCGGGAAGCACGCTTGAGTGTGGAAGATTTGGAAGCAACAAGATCTTATTTGTAAAGTCTTCTTCTATTTTTTGTAAAGCATTTTTTTTTATTCCTAAATCTTCTTTCAAAGTGGCTACATCGTTTCTTTTTGCAGTCGCTTCTTCTGCGTTCCCTTTTGCCATTAATGCGCCAATTTCTTTTGAAGTTATATTAATGGAAGCCTGCAAATTTTCTGTATTGGATTTTAGTTTGCGAATTTCTTCATCAAGTGCAATCAACTCATCTACCAAAGAAAAATTAATGAAGTTTTTTAACGCCAGCCCCTCTTTTACGGCGCTAACATTTTGTTTTATATAGTTTATCTGTAACATTATTTATTTTCTATTTAACTGCTGCAAATATAAACGGGAAAAGCATAAATGCTACATTTGTAGAATGAAGCACGTGGAAGAAGACTTACAGGTACGGTGGCTAAAGCTTCGTATAAAATTGAAAGAGCGGTTTGGAATAAAACCGGATATGAATGGCGTGTTACTTTTAATAGGTGTACAGGAGCTTGGACAAGGACCGCAGGAATTTAGCAAAGAGCAAAAGCAGGATTTAATGCATATCGCAGTCTGCACTATTTTATCTGCAAGTGGTTATTATAAAAATGATGGATTGGATGAAGAAGGGTGGCCGCACTTTACACAACTAAAACCATTGCCTGAGTTATTTTTAAATCATCAAGAAGACCTGTTAAAAGATCATGTATTATTGTACTTTCAAAACCAAGAATTTATTTAATTTATATAGATGAGGAAGTTTATTTTTTTAATGTTTTGTCTGTCTTTATTGTGTGTAGAAAATCTTTCATCACAGGTTGTAAAAAAATCAGCTTCTACAAAATCAGCTTCTACAAAATCAGTTTCTCAAAAAACTTCTGAAAAAAAAGTTGTTGTAAAAAAAGTTTCTTCCGGAAAAGTTGTTGTGAAGAAGCCTGTAAAACCAACAGTTATAGGGGCATTGCCTGATAATTCAATTAAAATAAAAATTGTAACAGACAGCGGAACAATGGTTGTGAAGTTGTATGATTCTACACCATTGCATAGAGATAATTTTGTGAAATTGGTTAGAGAAGGTTTTTATGATAGCTTGATGTTTCATCGAATTATACAGGGCTTTATGATACAGGGAGGTGATCCAAACAGTAAGAATGCGGCGGCAGAAGTAATGTTAGGAAATGGCGGTGATAATTTAGCAAGAATACCTGCGGAATTTAGAAAAAGTTTATATCACAAAAAAGGAGCGTTAGCTGCAGCAAGAGACGGAAATCCTGAAAAAGCAAGCAGTGCCTGCCAGTTTTACATAGTGCAGGGTAAATCATTAAATGATGCAGAACTTGATATGATGGAACGCAGATTGGGAACCAAATATTCTTTAGAGCAAAGAAATACATATAAAAAAATTGGCGGTACACCTTTTCTTGATCAGAATTATACTGTGTTTGGTGAAGTCATTTCAGGCTTAGAAGTTGTAGATAAAATTGCAAGTGCGCCAAAGGCACCAGGTGACAGACCAATTGGAGATATTAGGATGAGGATGGAAATAGTTAAATAATTTGCAAACTTTAAAATTGCAGATGTGGAAATTAGAATTGAAAAAATTGAAAAAACTGTAATGCCTTCTTAACAATTCAGCAATAAAATAATAAAAACAATAAATATGAGTTACCCACAAAATTTGAAATACACTAAGGACCATGAATGGATTAGCCTTGACGGTGACATTGCAACTATTGGTATTACAGCCTTTGCCCAAGGCGAATTAGGTGATATTGTTTATGTAGACATCAGCAGTACAGGTAAAGCGTTAAGTGCTGAAGATGTGTTTGGAACTGTAGAAGCTGTGAAAACTGTGAGTGATCTTTTTTTACCTGCTGCAGGTACAATTATAGAAGTAAATACCGCACTGGAATCATCTCCGGAGCTTGTAAACTCAGATCCATATGGCGAAGGCTGGATGGTAAAAGTAAAAATTGATAATCCTAATGAAGTAGAAAAGTTGATGAGTGCCGAAGACTATGAAAAATTAGTTGCTTAATTATTGGTGATATGATTTCTGTAAAAAAATTTATACCGGGCATCGCCTGGTTTTTTTTAGTGCTTATTTTGATCTGTCTACCTGGAGATGATTTACCCAAAACTGAGGATTGGATGTCTGCCATTTATTTTGATAAATGGGTACATATTGGTCTATTTGCAGGATTGGGATTTTTGTTTATGATGCCAATTTGTAAAAGCAGTACTTTATCTAAAAAAGAAAAATGGCAAATTGTAATTAAAATTGCAATAGCAGCTTCTGTTTGGGGAATCACTACAGAATTTATTCAAAAGTTTTTTATAGTAGGAAGGGCGTTTGATTTATGGGATTGGGCGGCTGATAGTATGGGAGTATTGTGGGCGCTTATATTTTGTAAAAAATTTTTCTTGAAATAGCATGTTAGTTATCTACATAAAAAAATCCCGGTATGTACAACACCGGGATTTTTTTATTCGAATAATTTTTTATGGTTTTTTTACTCCACTAGCTGCAGGTTTTGAAACCGGTTTAGCAGAATCTTTAATACCTAATTTATTTTTTACAAGTTGTAAAATATTGTCACCTGAAGGTTTTACAAGCAAATTATCTTCATTAAAAATATAGGCGTAACCATTTTCTTTTGCTACAGCGCTTATTGCATTTAAAGCCTTCTCTCTTATGGGGGCAATTTTGGCATTAGCTTTTGCCTGATATTCTTCCTGACTTGTTTGCTGATAGTTTTGTACCCTTTGATACAATTCAATTAATTCTTTTCTCTTTATTTCTTTCATACTTGCAGAAAGCTTTACAGAATCCTTTACAAAGGCACTGTCTTTAGCATTTAATTCTGCAGATAAATCCTGGTACTGTTGACCCAAGCCTGCCTGAAATTCCTGTAGTTCAGTTTGTGCTTTAGCCGCTTCGGGCATGGTGCTTATCAGCTCATCAGTGTTTATGTAGCCCATCTTAGATTGTGCGCCTGCAGTGAAAATACTTAAAGCCATTACAGCTGCGAATAATAATTTTTTCATTTTACTTTTAAATTGTTTACTTTTTATTGTTACTATTAAAGCGCATTTTTTCAACAAAAATGCTGCATTAAACTTTTGATTTATTTTTATTTAACACCCATATTCCGTAGCACATCATCACTCTTATCAAGTTTTGGGTCGGCAAATATAACAGTAATTCCTTCACTTTTATCTAATATAAAATCATAAAGTTTTTCAACTGCCAACTTTTGTACAGCATTGTAAACTCTGTCCTGTATTGGTTTTATCAGCTCCTGCCTCTTCTTAAAAAGATCTCCTTCAAACCCAAAACGCTTTTTTTGCAGGTCACGCAATTCTCTTTCTTTGTTATATAACTCGTCTTCTCTCTTTTTCTTTAAAACCTCTGTGAGCATTATCTGCTCAGCATCAAAATCTTTATACATTTTATCCATAGCAGCCTGTCTTTGATCAAGCTCTTTTTGCCATAGTTCGCTAAAATTATCCAGCTTCTTTTGTGCTTCTTTGTATTCGGGTACTTTATCTAAAATATATTTAGAATCAATAATAGCATAACGCTGAGCATCACTTACTAATGCTGAAAATGAAAATAAGATTGCGAAAAATATACCTCTCATAACTTGTGTGTTTTCTAAAGTCTTGTATTTGACATCTTGTATCTAATATCTTCATTTCTACTCCGGTTCCTGACCTAACATGAAAGTAAATTTAGCAGCACCTTTAATACCCGTGTTTTGATTGTATCTGTCAAAGCCAATTCCATAATCAAATCCAAGCAAACCAAACATGGGTAAAAAGAAACGCATACCAACACCGGCACTACGGCGTAATTTGAAAGGATTGTAATCTTTAAATTTATACCAACCATTTGCAGCTTCAAAAAAGGCAAGGCCATAGATTGTGCTACTGGCAGATGTGCTGAACGGATACCTTAGCTCCATTGTGTATTTATTAAAGATCGTAAAATACTCCTGCTGTGTAACGCCGTCAGGATTTATTTTAGGATTTGAATTATTGTATACCGGATAACCCCTGTGTGCAATAATATCATAACCCAACAATGCCGTTGTATTACTTAAACCGGCATCTCCCAGTTGAAAACGTTCAAACGGCGAAACTTGTAATTTTTGATTATACTTGCCAATGAAACCATATTTGGCCGCTGCTTTTAAAATGAACTGTTTATTTTTATCTGCTCCTCTTGCACGCCCAATAGGCACATACCACTCACTGTTAAAACGCCATTTATGGAATTCCGGTAATTTGTATTGATTTTCTGCACCTGAAGTAATACCTAATAATGAATAAGGCAAAGTGAACTGCCCACTCAATAAAACATTTGAACCACCTGTAGGAAATATAGGATTTGGACCCGCAGAATTTCTCAGCAAGGTTATTTTTAAACTCAGGTTTGTAGAATTACCATTGCTTAAGCCCTTAAAAATATTTGCATAATTTTTAAGTTTGTATTGCTGAACGTTTAAAGAATATATTAGATTAAAATAATCATCCGGATATTTTAACTGCTTGCCAAGTGATACACCAAACCCTACAGTATTTACATAAGAGTTTCTACCGCAGGCTGCACAGGGCTGACCAAATTGGTCGTAGGCATTGGAATACTTAGTGTTGAAATAACTTACAGAGAATGAATTCCTTTTTTTACCGCCCAGCCATGGTTCTGTAAAAGAAAGATTATACGATCTGTATGCTCTTCCGTTTGATTGTATTCTTGCGCTGAACTTTTGTCCGTCACCAGAAGGTAATGGATCCCAGGTAGAGCGCTTCATAATATTTTTTATGGAAAAGTTATTAAAAGTTACACCGAGTGTGCCTGTTAAACCAATACCACCACCAAAGCCGGCAGAAAGTTCAAGCTGGTCTGCAGATTTTTCTTCTACCTGCCAATTTATATCCACAGTACCATCAGCATTGTTTGGTACAACCTGTGGGTTTATTTTTTCAGCATTTAAAAAACCTAACTGAGACAATTCTCTTTGTGTACGTATGATATCCTGTCTGCTGAATTTTTCACCCGGTATTGTCCTTAATTCTCTCAGAATTACGTAGTCTTTGGTTTTATCATTTCCTGAAACCGTTATCTTTCCGTACGTAGCCTGTGGTCCTTCACGCATGCGAATCTCAAAATCAATAGTATCGTTATAAACAGCAGTTTCAATAGGATCTACATTAAAGAAAAGAAACCCATCATCCTGATATAAACTTCCAACATCGCCACCTTCTGCAGATAATTGCTTTCCTAATTTTTTATTTAAAGTAAGCGCATTATATACATCTCCCTTTTTTATACCAAGTATTACGTTTAAAATTGAATCTGAATATTTTGTATTACCCTTCCAAGCAATATTTCCAAAATAATATTTGTGGCCTTCTGTAACTTTTATATGAACATCAATATTTCCCTTGCTGTTTTCAATCGTGGTATCATTTATAATAGAAGCATCTCTAAAACCTTGTGCATTGTAATAATCAATAACTTTTTCTTTATCCTCCTTGTATTTTTTCTCTGAAAATTTTGCTCCCGCAAATAATTTAAATCTAAAATATGGATCGAGGTATTCCTTTGTTTTACTTGGGTAGAGGTAGCCTGTTTCTTTTAAGTATTGTTTAAAGTTTTTATTTTTTGTGGTGTCACCGTAAGGGCTTATAACCTGATCAGGAAAGAGCGTAAAGCGAGACATCTCTTTAGTTCCTTTCATTTGTTTTTTCAATCTTGCATCTGATACTTCCTCATTGTCTGCAAAATTTATAGAGTTAATGCGAACCTTTTTGCCCTTGTTAATATAAAATGTAAGTACAACACTATTAGCCTGCGCAGGCGCCGGCTGCTCCACCATATTAATTGTAACATTACGGTAACCTTTATCATAATAAAATTTTCTGATGGCTTCTACTGCGCTTAGTTTCATATCCTCCGTAAGCACACGGTCTTTAGATAAACCACTCTTTGGACCTAGGTCATCTTTTTCGCCCTTTTTTATACCATCGAAGGAAAAATTTATCAACCTAGGCCGTTCCTGTATTTTTATTTCAATGAATATTTTAGCATCTTCCAGTTTGGTTATATTAATTTCTGCATTAGATACTAAACTCTGTTTCCAGAGTTTTACCAAAGCTTTATTGAATACATCTGTACCGGGAATTTGAACTTCATCGCCAATTGCTAGGCCTGATATGGATACAATAAGATTTCTGTCAAAAGATTTTGTACCAATAACATCGATGCCGGAAATGATATATTTTTTGGGAACTTTTGAATTATAAATTTCTTTTAATGCAGGATTTACCGACACAGTGGTATCCTGTGCAAACAAACTGTTGCCTGATAAAAAAAGTATTGCAGTAAATAAAACAGTTTGGTAAATCCTTCGCATCAATAAGATATTTTTCGTGGCGGCAAATTAAGCCCTATATTTAAAAGTATTTGTTAACGTTTCTCCCCGTATGTTGCTCATTCATCAACATAAATGATATTCTTATATTTTTCTTAATAATTAGTTTCCTTGTTTTTGATTTGATCCCCTGTCTTCCCGAATCTTCTTTCTCTCTTTTGAAATTCAATAATTGCCTTGTACAAATCTTCCTTTCTAAAAGAAGGCCACATTACATCGGTGAAATAGAGCTCTGTATACGCGATCTGATAAAGCAAAAAATTACTTATTCTGTAATCTCCACCTGTACGTATCAGCAATGCCGGATCAGGGCAATTGGAAGTGCTTAAATATTGGGAAATGGTCTCTGCAGTTATATCACTTTGCTGGAGAGCGCCGTTTGATACATCTAAAGCTATCCTTTTTACAGCATCTACGAGTTCTGTTCTGCTGCTATAGCTTAATGCCATTATTAATTTTAAACCGGAATTCTTTTCTGTATCAGTTAAAGCTTCTTGTAATTGCACCTGAGCATGCTTGGGTAACATATCTATATGTCCAATAACCTGGAGTTTGATGTTATTTTTATTTAAAGTAGGAACTTCTTTTTTTATAGTATCTACCAAAAGCTCCATTAGCCCGTTTACTTCAAATGCGGGCCTATCCCAGTTTTCAGTGCTAAAAGTATACAAAGTGAGATATTCAACTCCTAGTTCTGCCGCTCCCTCTACTATGTCTCTTACACTTTCTACACCATGTAAATGTCCGAAAAGTCTGTCATTCCCCTGTTCTTGAGCCCAACGGCCATTGCCATCCATAATAATGGCGATGTGTTTTGGCAATAAATCAAGATTAATTTGCTGTTGTAAACTCATGTTGTAAATGCTGCATCTTCCATGCTTTGCAGGGGCGCAAAAGTAACATATTCTTGCTACAAACGCAAAAGCGGCAATATTAGAGTACTGCCGCTTTATAAATAAAAAAATATTATTTTAGTTAGCTACAGGAGGGCAGCGATAAGAGCTTAAATTGAAAGAAAGACCAACTTCTGCAATTAAATACTGGTCTTTTTGTTTGCTAAATCCTCTTTGTTGACCTTCAGAAAAATAACGGGAGCCATCTTTAGTAACCTCATAACTTCTGTCATGCAGAAGTTGAACATCACTGCTTGTAGGTAAACCATTTGCATCTATCGGACCAGACTGAAACCTACCGTTCCCCACATAGGTGCTGCTAACATCATCAAGATAGTCAGTAGAAGTAAAACGGTGTGCTACTTCAAAAGAGATATTTACTTTTTCAGTGAGGTTATATTTTAAACCTACACCGAAGGGTATACAGAGAGCAGTGGTAGAATATGGTTTTCTCCCTAGATAACCTATAGTCTGACCTTCAGTACCTAAAGGACGTAAAAATATTTTTTGACCTTTAAGATATGCATAAGGATCAAAATTAAAAACGCCCACTCCAAGAGTTACATATGGTGTAAAAGAGTTGGCGGGATTATAAGGGGTGAATTTAAAAAAATTAAAATCTCCCTGAACCGCAAATTCATAAATATTTGAATTGAAACTCAAATTTCTTAAACGCTGAAATTCGTTCTTGCTATAAATATCACTATAACCAACCTGAGCAAAATGAGCAGAAACTCTGGCACTTATATATTGACTAAATTGTTTGCGAAAGAAAATTCCAAATGCAGGTTTGGGTCTGTTAAATGCAGCCCTGTTATTTAGATCCCCAAAATAATGAGCGCCGCCCACTGTTACACCAAATTCGCCTTTCTGCACCTCTTCAAAATACATTTGCGCCTGTGATGGTGCAGTAAAAGATAAAAATACTGCCAAGCAAAAAATTAGTTTTTTCACAATAAAAATTTAATTGTTTTATTCGGATATATAGAAAACGTGCTGTTCCCTTATTAATTGTGTGTAAAATAAACAAATGTATACTAATTAAAAACCTACAAACTGAGTTTTAAAAAACAACTTCGTTAAATTTTCTTAACATTATTTTGCCTTCTGCACACTCATACCCACACTAATTATATGTAATAAAGGATTGTCTCTCATTATTTGAGTAATATTGAAGTTATATATCCCGGGTCTTATAAATCTTTTAGGTGTGCCCGAAATTAATTTTCTTACCTCCCAGATATCGTTCATTCCTACACCGTCCCAGCCTTTAGCATCGTTACCCAAACTAAGATTTATCTTTTGGTATTGCATTGAATCCTGCCCCGGCGACTGTAATCCCACATTAAGCCATAAATTATTGTACAGGTATGCATCTGTATGACGTAAAACTAAAAATACATTGTACGTACTAACGGTATCTCTAATTAATAAGGAACCCACGGCATTAAAATTATTGTTCCACTCCATGTTTGGAACAGGAATGTTTTTTTCAAATAAATTAATTCCCCGGCAGGAATGTAAAATACAGCACAACAACAACACACGCAATACTATTTTTTTTGAAGTTGTTAATAAAACACTTTCCATCACACCCAATTTACTTTTACAAAACATTTAATACCTGCTCTTTTGCTTTTTCTAATTCATCTTTCATTGTTACAACACATTTTTGAATTCCTGCATCGTATGCTTTGCTGCCGGTGGTATTTATTTCCCTTCCAATTTCCTGTAACACAAATGAAAGTTTTTTGCCTTTGCTTTCTTCGTCTCCAGTCATAATTTCGTTAAAATATTCGCAATGTTGACGGAGTCTAATTTGCTCCTCATGAATATCTATTTTTTCCATGTAATAAATCAACTCCTGTTCCATTCTGTTGTTGTCTATATTTTCTTTGCCCACATTATCGTGCAAAAGTGTGTTTATTTCCTGTCTTATTTTTTGCATACGGGCAGGTTCTAACTTTAAAATATTTTCTTCTTCCGCATTAATGTTTGAAATTCTTTTTATTAGATCTTTTTCTAAAGATTTACCTTCTTCTGTTCTGTGTTGGTTTAATTCATTTATTGCAATCATTAATACTTCTGAAAAAAAATCAAAATCATTTTTATCTATTATTTCAGTTGATGGAGATACAACTTCCGGTAATCTAAGCAAAGAACTTAAAACAGCATTTGTATCGATTTCCAGTTCATGAGCAAGTGTTTTTATTTGTGCATAATAAGATTTTATTAAATCTGTATTAATAACAACGGGCTTTGCAGTTCCATTCTGCTTAAGATTTACATAACAATCAATCGTACCTCTTAAAAGATTTTCCTGGAGCATATTTCTTATGTCAAATTCGTAAGGTTTTAAAAGGGGAGGGATTTTTAATTGCAATTCAAACTGTTTACCATTCAGCGATTTTAGCTCTATTATAAAAGTTTTGTCACCCATTGTCTGCTCTGCTCTGCCGAAGCCAGTCATAGATCTCAACATACATAAATATTTGTTTGCAATATAACTTTTTATTGTGCTTCAAAATATTTTTACAAACCCATCTTAATAAAACGCAAGTGGAGGAAAATGAGATGTTTTATTTTATATTCAAAAAAAAATAAAAGCCCGACTTTTTACAAATCGAGCTTTTTATAAAGATGGGTTAGTAAGTACAGGGATTAGTAATTTCCCTTCACAATATTAAAAATAATTTTTGCACAACAAGTATTAAAGAGCACTATTTTATTCACATTTATTTTACGTGTGTGGATAAGGGTAAAATGTTTTTGATTCTTCTTCTTTAAAAAGTTGAATAAATATTTGCACAATAATAGCAGGATGTTTTTTTGTCTTGCTGAAACTTTCATGAATAGAGGGTTTGGTAAGTTATATAGTAATCTTTATTTAGAATTTATTTTGTAAATTCTTACCCGGGTGTAATTTTTCTGTTGTTTTTATTTCCTGATATTTTTCTGGAAAATATTTTCATCTTAGCTTTTCATTTACTGCTAAAATAAAATCGGTTTAACTTTACAAATCAAAAAAGTAACCATGCATAAATCATCAATAAATATTGATATTCTTTTAGACCCTGATAAAGTTCCGGAAAGTATACATTGGAATGCAACAGACAGCAGCGCAGAAATGGCACAAAAAGCAAAAGCTATGTGTCTCGCATTTTGGGACCCTGCAGACAAAACAGCCATGCGCATTGACCTTTGGACAAAAGATATGATGATAGATGAAATGGGAGAATTTTTTTATCAAATGATATTTACAATGTCTGATACTTTTGCAAGAGCTACAAAAAATTCAGCGCTTGCTGCAGAGATGAGAAGTTTTTCTGAAGGGTTCATCAAAAAATTTAGAGCGGCACAAATAACTGAAAATGGCGCGTGAAAGGGGACTATGGACCATAAAAGATAGACGACAGATAATGGATGACTGACAATGGGAGATAGACGATTTGACGATACAGTTATTCAATACTAATTAATCAGTATTTAAATTTTTTCGCTTTAAACTTATCATTTACAACTCTAAACTTTAAACTCAATGAACTTAGAAACAAAAATAATGGCTGAAATGAAAGATGCGATGAAAGCAAAGGACGAAGCAGCTTTGCGCACACTTCGTGCAATAAAAGCAGAAATAATAAAGGCAAAAACAGAACCCGGTGCCGGGGGGAAAATTGATGAAACCACAGAACAAAAGTTTTTACAAAAAATGGTAAAGCAGCGCAAAGATTCACTAGAAATTTTTGAACAACAAGGGCGTGCAGATCTAGCAGTAAAAGAAAAGGAGGAATTGGAAATCATACAACGCTTTTTGCCAAAGCAAATGACGGAAGAAGAAATTATAAACGAAGTAAAAAAAATAATAGCAACTATCGGCGCTTCTACTTCAGCGGATATGGGGAAGGTGATGGGCGTTGCATCAAAACAATTATCCGGCAAAGCAGATGGAAAGATTATTAGTGGCATTGTAAAATCACTTTTAGAATAACTATGTTTATAGATATTGCCTATTTTATTCTGATAGTCATTGCGTGTTACAAAGGTCTACGCAAAGGTTTTATCATAGCAGTTTTTTCCGTACTTGGATTTATAATAGGCATTGCAGCAGCTTTAAAATTATCTGCAGTTGTGGCAGTAAAATTAGCAGCACATGTCGGCGCTGCCAAATGGTTACCTGCTGTTTCATTTTTGATCGTCTTTCTAGCTGCTGCGTTTATTGTAAATTTTGTAGGCAAAATCATTCAAAAAACTTTTGAAACTGTAATGCTTGGTTGGATAAACAGGCTTGCAGGTGTAGCAATTTTCGTTTTATTATTTAGCATTATTTACAGCGTGTTTTTATTTTATGCTGCACAACTACATTTTTTAAATGCTGCTACTATTTCAAACTCTGTTGTATATCCTTATCTGCAACCACTTGCACCAAAAATTTTAAATTTCATTGGAAGCATTATTCCATGGTTTAAAAATATGTTTAGCCAGCTGGAAAATTTCTTTACGGTAAGAACAAATAAGTAACCGTTACCTAGTCATTAGTCCATTTTACATTTGTATATTTATTTAATTTACAAAATATCCAAATGTTTTTTTTGCGCTGATAATTTTTTTATGTTGTGCTGATGCAGTTTTTTATTTTGAAAAAATTAAAAGAGGCTATAAGAAAATTTTATTTTCACCGTAGGTTATTTTTATTTGTTTTAATATTACACTAAGCCGCATCTTTGAGGGAAACAACGTATTTTAGCAAATTACAGAATTACATTTACGAAGGAATGAGCTACGAAATAAAAAAAGACGGTAAATTTTCATTTATAGAAGAAGGCAACGGAGAAGTGTTGATGCTGCTGCATGGTTTATTTGGTGCGCTTAGCAATTTTCAAGATTTAATAGAACATTTTAGAAAAAACTATACAGTTGTAGTACCCATATTGCCCTTGCTTGACATGGATTTGCTCCATACAACGGTGGGTGGCTTAGAAAAATTTGTAACTCGTTTTATAGATCATAGAAAATACAAAAACATTCATTTGCTTGGGAATTCACTTGGTGGGCATGTAGGTCTTGTTCATATTTTAAAACATCCTGAAAAAATAAAATCTTTAATTCTAACGGGCAGTTCGGGTTTATTTGAAAATGGTATGGGTGATACTTATCCAAAACGTGGCGATAAAGAATACATCAGAAATAAAACAGCTTTTACTTTTTACGATCCGGCCATGGCTACAGATGAATTAGTAGATGAAGTGTTTGAAATTACCAATAACAGAATGAAGGTTATAAAAATTATTGCACTCGCAAAAAGTGCTATCAGAAATAACCTTGGCGACGAACTAAAAGCTATAAAACAGCCCACATGTTTAATTTGGGGCAACAATGACAATGTAACTCCTCCTTTTGTAGGTGAGGAATTTCACAAACTGATACCAAACAGTGAGTTGCATTTTATTGATAAATGCGGCCACGCACCTATGATGGAAGTGCCCGATGAATTTAATAAAATATTAGACCGGTTCCTTTCTAAAGTAACCTCTGCTGCAAGGGTTTAACTATTTCTTTTGTGATAGCGCTGAGTGGAATGCAACAGATATTGTAACTTGAAAACAAATCCGTACAAATGCTCACAAAAAATCTTATAAATAATAATATACCAAGGCTGCAACTGCAGGACAGTGTAGGCAAGGCGCTGCAGTTAATTAATGATTTTAGAATTTCTCATTTGCCGGTTGTTAGTGATGAGATTTTTTTAGGCCTGGTGAGTGAAGATGATTTATTGGATGCCGACAATGATAAGCTTTCAATAGAGGTTTTACAGGAAAGTTTTCTAAATGCGGCTGTACAGGGCGACGTTCATTTCTTAAACGCAGTAAGCAATAGCATTCGTTTTGATACTACAGTAATACCTGTAGTGATGAATGAAAATGAATTTATAGGTGTAATCACCATCAATGATCTCTTAAAAATGCTTGGCAACTTTGCCGGTGCAGATGAAATAGGAGGAATAATAGTATTGGAAATGGAAAGGTCACAGTTTTCCATTTCGGAGATCAGTAGAATTGTAGAAAGTAATGATAGCACAGTTTTACATTTAAATACAACAACCGATTCTGTAACAGGTTTATTAACGGTTACATTGCATATAAATAAGCGGGAAATTGCTTCTATCATTTCAAGTTTTGAGAGATACGAATTCGATGTGATTTATTCTTTTGGAAACGAAAAATTTGAAAATGAAATAAATACAAATTATCAAAACCTCATGAATTATCTCGATATTTAGAAATAAGTATTTCAAAAAATTTTCTGTTGCAAATACTTTTTTTATACTTCCAGGAAAACAGCTTCAGAAAAATAATTCAATACATTAAACATTTTCTTTTATCCCTTCTTTTTATTTTTCCCCGAGAAAATATTTTCGCACAAACTTCTATAAATGACCATTCTCAAAATGTTATAACGGATTCAGGTACATCAAAATTTTTTATTAGTGCTATAAATATTTTAGGGAACAGGCATACAAAAACATATATCATACAAAGGGAAATTCCTTTTAAAGTGGGGGATAGCCTCTTGCGAAAAAATATTACAGCTACACTTTTACAGGCTAGAAACCAGGTATACAATACCAACTTATTTACAGAAGTAAAATTTGATTCTATACCACAGGAAGATTCTTCTTTGCAAATAAATATTGTGGTAAGAGAACGCTGGTACATTTTTCCAACACCACAATTTCAATTGGTTGACAGAAGTTTAAATGAATGGATAAAAACGTACAATGCCGACCTAAACAGAGTTGTGTACGGATTAAAATTTGCACACTATAATTTCAGCGGTAGAAGAGATCAGCTTCGTATTTATTTGCTTAATGGTTATGCCCGAAATGTTTCTGCAAGTTACAGTGCGCCTTATAGCAACACAAAACTCACCGAAGGTTTTGGCGTAGCCGCCGGGTTCACCCAAAACAGGGAGGTAGGTTATAAGTTAAATTATAACAACAAAATATTAAACTATAAAAAAAATGGGTTTGTAAGAAATAATTTTAATGCAGCAGTAGGTTATTCAATCCGAAAGGGATTTTTTAAAACAACTAATTTTTCTGTAGTTATAAATTATTTAAATATCGATGACAGTATTATTTCTTCAAAATATAATCCCGGTTATTTTAACAGTACAAATAACAAGCAGCTTATTTCTGATTTTGGTGTAGGCGTTTCTTACATAAATACAGACAACAACAATTATCCTCAAAAGGGACTTATCTATTCCTATGGCATTAATAAACGTGGTTTGCAGTTTACAGGTAGTATAAACAGCGCTTCATTATACGGATCATTTGCAAAATTTTATAAACACAAACATAATTTTTTTAGCATTGTGCAATCTTCTGCACTTATTAAATTACCTTTTGAACAGGCCTTTATAAACAGGCGTGCAATAGGCTTTGGGAGCTTAAATTTAAGAGGGTTAGAAGTGTATTTGATTGATGGAGTTGCGGCTGGAGTTGCGAAGTATACACTAAATAAAAAAGTAACTGAATTTAAAATTCCTATCCCCTTTAAAATAAAATCTTTGCCTTACATTCCTTTTAAAATATTCGTAAAAACATACACAGATGTTGGTTACAGTTATCTTTCCAAAAAATATGACAGTCGCCTTAATAATAAATTTTTATATACCGGTGGCTTTGGGATTGATGTTGTTACTTTTTACGATATAGTTTTTAAAGTGGAGTACAGTTTTAACCAGTTAGGCGAAAAGGGATTATTTTTACGGGGCAAAGGCGGGTATTAAATATTCCAAAGTTTACTTACAATGAGAATAGCCATTTATAGCAGAGGTTTAGAGAATATTAAACTGCAGGATTTAGAGCTGCTCATTCATGCACTGGAAAAATATGGAGTAGAGCCGGTTTTTTTTCAGGATTTTTTTAATCTTTTTTATTCTGCTATAAAAATTCCCTTCAAGTATTCCACTTTTACTTCTGCTGAAGATTTAGATCTTTCTATAGATTGCTTAATTAGCCTCGGGGGCGATGGCACATTGCTAGATACCGTTACGTTGGTAAAAGATTCCGGTATTCCTGTGCTCGGTATTAATTTTGGCAGATTAGGTTTTTTAGCAAGTATGGGCAAAGAAGAAATACATTCTGCGCTTAATGCTTTGGTAAATAGAAAATATGTTCTGGATAAAAGAACGCTGTTGCATTTAGATGCTGATATTCCTGTGTTTGGTGGTATGCCTTATGCTCTTAACGAGTTTACGTTGCATAAAAAAGATACCTCCCCAATGATAAAAGTACACACTTATTTAAATGGTGAATTTTTAAATACTTATTGGGCAGATGGATTAATTGTGGCCACACCAACGGGCTCTACAGGATACTCTTTAAGTTGCAACGGTCCTGTAGTTTTTCCTGATAGTGCAAGTTTTGTGATAACACCTGTAGCACCACACAATCTTAACATACGTCCTATAATCGTTCCTGATAATACCATTATTTCTTTTGAAGTGGAAGGACGTACAGATGGTTTTCTATGCACGTTAGACAGCAGACGGGAACTTGTTTCTAAAGAAATTCAACTTGCTGTAAAAAAAGAAAAATTCGGAATAAATTTAATCAGGTTGAATGAAAATAATTTTTTGCAAACACTCCGTAATAAACTTTCGTGGGGTTTAGACAAGAGGAATTAAAATGAAATTACAGCCAAAGAAAATAAGAAGCGCTTTAATAATTTATTGGGTTTTGCTTGCCTATATAATTGCTGCGCTCATTTGGTGGTTCATTGCATTAAGCCGGCAGAACGAATTGATGAGCCGCTTCAAACTGGAAGGGCTGAAAAAAGATGATGTAAACTATGCCGAAAAAGAAAAAAAAATTTTAAAAGATAAAAGTAAAAAAACAGCACAGTATTTAGGAGAAGGTGGAACATTTCTTTTATTGATTTTAGCGGGCGCAACTTTTGTTTTCAGGGCAGTAAGGAGAGAGTTAACATTAAGTGCAGAGCAGCAAAATTTTATGATGGCTATTACGCATGAGCTCAAAACGCCTATTGCCGTAACCAAATTAAATTTGGAAACTTTACAGAAGCACAAACTTGCAGAGGCACAGCAGCACAGGCTTATAGATAATACTTTACAGGAAACTAACCGTTTGGATACGCTTTGTAACAATCTTTTAATTTCTTCACAAATAGAAGGGGGAGGCTATAAAGCTAGTTTTGAAGAACAGGATTTTTCTTTACTTGTTAGCCAATGTGTAAATGAATTTATTACACGGATGCCTAACCGAAAAATTATTCAATTTATAAGTGATGATGTTGTTGTAAATGGCGATTTTTTTTTGTTACAGATAGCGGTAAATAATCTGATTGAAAATGCTGTTAAGTATTCTCCAAAAGAAAGTACTGTAGAAGTTATTGTATCCAAAAGCGAGACTTTAGCGGTTTTAAAAATTACAGATGAAGGGACAGGAATATCCAAAGCCGATAAAGAAAAAATATTCGAAAAATTTTACCGTGCCGGCAATGAAGCCACTAAAAGGGCAAAAGGCACAGGATTAGGTTTATACCTCACCAGCAGAATTTGTAAAGCTCATAAAGGAATTCTTACAATAGAAGACAACTCAAAGGTTGGAAGTATCTTTACTCTTTCGCTTAAAGCTGAAGCATAACTAAAAACGATGGCAACGAAAAAATATTCTATACTGCTTGTTGAAGATGAAGAAAACTTGCAGGAAGCGCTGAAGCTGAATCTCGAACTCGAAGGTTATGAAGTGAGCAGTTGCTTTGATGGTGCGCAGGCATTAAAGATGGTGGCGCAGGAACATTTTAAACTGCTCATTTTAGATGTAATGTTACCGGAGCTTGATGGAATAACGGTGTGTGAAACTATCAGACTAAACAATACAGAACTTCCTATACTTATATTAAGTGCAAAAAACAGCAGTGCTGACAGGGTTTTAGGATTAAAAAAAGGTGCCGATGACTATCTCACTAAACCTTTTAACCTTGAAGAATTATTGCTAAGAGTTGACAAGCTGATAAAAAAAAGTGAACAGCTTTCTTTGAAACAACCTTTGCCAGATATCTATGAATTTGGAAAGAATAAAATAGATTTTAAAGCAGCAGAAGCGTATAATAAAGCGGTTATTAAGTTCGAGCTCACAAAGAAAGAATTGATGCTTTTGAAACTGTTGATAGAAAATAAAAATGAAGTAGTAACCAGAGAAAAAATTTTACAGGCAGTGTGGGGCTACAATGTATACCCCACAACCAGAACCATTGACAATTTTATTTTAAATTTCCGGAAATATTTTGAAGAGGACAGCCGAAACCCACGCTATTTCCATTCTGCAAGAGGAGTGGGCTATAAATTTACAGATTAAAGAAAGTTTATTTCAAAAGCAATTGCACAATGGTTTGTGCTTTGGTATACATTGTATTTAGTTCTTCATTTCTTTCAAAAGGAGTATACAATTGCCATTCAATTTCTTTTATTAACTTCTGTGTTTGCAAAATAAGATCATTGCCAATACCAGCTTTATCCATTACGATTGCTAAACTTTTTGTGTTTAAATTTTCCGAGGGGATATTAAATTTTTTTGATAAAAAAGTTTTTACCTCATCATTTAGTATGCTATAAAAACTTATACATTCATTTTTAAAAAGGCAATCTTCGGTTCTGTTTAGTGGGTTTTGAGGTGGGTAATAATTTACCATTTGTCCATCTACCTCTTTTACAGGAACATTTTTGTTAACTGGAATCTTTCTTTCCTTTGTCATCCAAAAAATAAATAAAGCAATGAGAAACCCTGCAATAAAAAGTAAAATAACCCCCTTATTATTTAATAAATATTCAAACATCGAAAACTTTTTCCCCGGGGTATTTTTAAGACCAGCTGCTGCTGTGTACTTCTTGCCTTTCGAAATATTAAAGGCGATGCTTTTTGTATTGCTGCTTTTGTAACTTTTTGTTTTCGGATCAAAGTAACTGAAGTTGATAGAAGGGATGGTATAGGAACCTTCTTTGCTAATAGAAAAAGGAATTTCAAAAGTTTTGCTGCCGCTAATGGGTACAGTTTTATTATCAGTATTATCAGTAATCTTTGTATCAAACACTTCAAACCCGGCCTGCCATTTCAATTCAGGAAGTGTAAGCAAATGCATATTTCCTTCACCAGCAATCGTTACAAAAAGTTTGGCGGTTTCATCAGTTGTAAAATTATCTTTTTGTAAAACAGCATCGATCGTAAAATTTCCTACAGCGCCTTTAAATCCCTCAGGCTTTCCTGCCTCAGGCAAAGGCTTTACATTAATTATGATAGGTTTTGTATTAAGTGCTACCGTTTCTGTAATTAAGGCATTCGGATCAATATTATAATTATCACCATTAGTTCCGCTGTATTTTACAAAACTTATTTTGTTGTCTAAAGTAGCAGATTCTACTTCTATCGGCCCGGCCTGTAATGGATATAACTGCGCTTTTCTAATAATGTAAACATTGTAAGATTTGCCATTTAATTTTTCATTTGTAAATCCTAAAGCATCGTTTGGTTGTACCATTTCAATAACGGAAAAACCATTGAATGATGGATTTTTAGAGAGATTGCTTTCGCTTTTTAACCTTGTATATAATTTATAAGTGGCCAATAATGCCTCACCAACATAACAGGAATTTTTGTTTAATTGCAACCTTAGCTGCATATTATCATTTACTTTTTTCTGAATGTTTTCACCCTTTCTTAGAATATAATCACTAAAGGTTGTTTGCGCCTGCGGCTCAAAAAAAGGATCAAGCCCCGAGAGCAAGGACTGCATAGAGGCTGCGCCAGAACTGCGCTGAGAAGAAGTAGATCCTGCTGATTTATTTTTGGATACAACAATATTTATGGAATTGCTTTTAAAAATATGGCCATCAATTTCTGCGGTAGCAGGAGAAATTTTGTAAGAACCCAATTTTTTAGGGAGCAGTACATAGCTCAAAGAAATGTATTCGCTTGTTTCTCCATTAATAGTATTTTGCTCTGTTGTAGTACTTGGACCGCTTACTACATTAAAATCATTTAATGGAGGGGGAGTTATTTTTTGAACATGAGTTCCGTTGGCAACTGTTAGAGACAATGTTATATACTCATCTTTACCTGCATTGTTTGGCGTAGCTGTTGCGGTAAATTTAGTTTGTCCGAAAACGTTAAGACCTAAACAGATAAAAATTATGCAATAAAATATTTTAGTAAAAAATAAATTCATAATTTATTAATAAATCGAAGCACAAAAATAAATAACAATGTTTGCGCTGAAATTTCTTTTCTCACGAAAAAATTTAAGAAACTGTTAATTACAAATCTCCCAATTGAGGTCGTAGCACAATCTCTTCTGGCACCGCTGATGGACTTAGTTGTGTACAGGCAAATATAATATCAGCAATATCTGAAGCCTCCATTATTCTGTTTCCACTATTATCAAAACCTTCCCAAGAATCTGTAAATACAGCTCCAGGAAACACGGCTGTTACTTTAATGTTATGAGTTTTTAATTCGTGACGTAAATTTTGGCTAAAGCCATTCAATGCAAATTTGCTGATGCTATAACTTCCACCGCCATTATAAGCCTGTAAAGATGCTACTGAACAGATATTAAAAATGTGTCCGCTTCTATTTGTCTTCATTTGCGGAGCCAAATATTTTGTTAGATAATATGCACTATACAAATTATTGTCTATCATTTTTTCAAGACTGCCATCGGGTTCGTCTAAAATGTTTCCGGGAGTGAATCCGCCTGCATTATTTATTAAAATATCAGGCGTTGCAACATCTAAACACCATTTTGCAAATTTTTCAGTCTGGGTTTTATCCGATAGATCTGCTTCAAAAAAGTGAATGGTTGCAGCTGGATAACTTTGTTTTAAATCTTCAATAGCTACCTGCAATGTTTTTACATTTCTTGAACATAAAAACAATGAATGTCCGTCTGCAGCAAATTTAGCAGCAATCGCTTTTCCTATACCGCGTGCTGCGCCTGTAATAACAATATTCATTTCAATAATTTTTTTAATTGTCTACCTTTAGATTTCTGTAAAGTTATATTAACGCTCTTCAAATATTTTTAATTTAAAATGCGGGGTTACAAACATCTTTTTTTCGATCTGGATCATACTATCTGGGACTTTGACAGAAATGCAAAAACTACACTTGCAGAATTATATACTGAAGAACTTGCACAAAAAACAAATGCTGCCTTCACGCCATTTTATGAGCGCTATCTATTTCACAATGCCCATTTATGGAAGAGATATGAAGCAGGTTTTATTGGAGTAGAAGAACTAAAATGGAAAAGAATGTGGCGCACGCTGTTGGATTTTAAAGTTGCAGATGAAGCATTATCTAAAAATTTAAGTACAAGGTTTTTAGAAATTCTGCCAACGAAAAAGGCAGTTTTCCCTCATACTTTCGAAATATTAAATTACCTAAAAAATAAAAATTATTCGCTTCATTTAATTACAAACGGTTTTGAACACACACAGAAAATGAAACTTAAAAACAGCGGGTTGGATAAATATTTTGATAAATTAATTACATCTGAAGCAAGCAATAGCCTGAAACCTAAAAAAGAGATATTTGACTATGCTTTAAATAAAACCAATGCTTTTGTACACGAAAGTTTAATGCTGGGCGACAATCAGGCTGCTGATATACAGGGAGCCATAAATGCAGGAATAGATCAGGTTTTCGTAAATCATGTAAACGAACCACTTACTTTAAAACCTACATATATGATAAAGCATTTACAAGAACTCGAAGAAATCTTGTAAGATAACAGAAACTAAAAAAGCTGCATCTTTTGATACAGCCTTTTCAATTTAATTTTATACAAATTACATTTTCGCAATTTTGTTTTCTTTAGCAACGCTTTTTGCAGTTTTATCTTTGCTACAGCAAGAACCACCTTTACTACATTTTTTCTTTTTACCACCGTCAGCAAAAGACGCCGTAACTATTAATAAACCTGCTGTTGCTAGAATAAATACTTTTTTCATTTTATGAAGTTTTAGTTTTTTAATTAGAAGTAAATGTAACTAAATTCCTTTTATACAAATAGTTTAAAAGGTTAAAGTGTTGCAAGTACAGTTACCCCGCCTTGTACCACTTCATTTATGCCAACATTTATTTTTGTGCCAATGGGTAGCAATAGATCTACCCGGCTGCCAAATTTTATAAACCCATACTCGTAGGTTTGTTTTACTTTACTACCAACCTCCAAATAATTTATAATTCGCCGTGCTACAGCGCCTGCAATTTGTTTTACTAAAATTTCGGTATTACCATTTTTTATTACAATAGAATGCCGTTCATTTTCAGTGGATGATTTTGGGTTCCAGGCCACAAGATATTTTCCCTTATGGTATTTGTTGTAGACAATATCCCCATCAATAGGGTTGCGGTTTACGTGCACATTTAAGGGGCTCATAAATACAGAAACCTGTAGCATTTTCTTTTTGAAATATTCATCATCAAATGCTTCTTCAATTACTACCACCTTTCCATCTGCGGGCGAAATAATCTGTCCGTTACTGATTGTTAATTTACGTGTGGGAATTCGAAAAAAAGAAACTACAAAAAGCACTAAGCCCAGTGTGATTACAAAAAACGAAATACAGAGCCAAAGTAGCGATGCACCAAACAGCCAAAAGAAAAGTAAATTTAACCCAATAAATATGATTGTTGCCAGGGCAATAGATTTATAACCTTCCTTGTGTATGGTCATCGAAATTTTTTTGAGGGCGAAGTTAAACAATTATCTAGCGAATAACTGAAGATAAACCCAAACAAAGGGCGTGGCTACGAGCAGCGAATCAAACCTATCTAAAAAACCGCCATGGCCCGGCATAAATGAACCGCTGTCTTTAATATTTGCGGTGCGTTTTATTTTACTTTCTAATAAATCTCCAAGTGTGCCAAACACAGCGCAGATAGCAGCTACAGCTACCCAATGTTGTAATGCTAAAACCTTAAAAGCACTGAAAAAGTAAGCTGTAAATCCCATTACAACCACACACAAAACTGCCCCACCAGCTGTTCCTTCCCAGGTTTTTTTAGGAGATATTTTAGAGAATGGAGTTTTACCAATAAACGAGCCTACTAAATATGCCATGGTATCGTTTATCCAGATAGAAAAAATAATAAACAGAGGAAATAGAGGAGAGTAATTTGTAAGTCCCAACTCCTGATTAAAAATTCTTTTCCCTAGTTCAATCATCATCAAAATAGGAATAATAACGTACGGCATTGATAACGCTAAAAGCCCGAAATATTTGGTAGATTTAATAAGCTTTATAATTTTTCTATACTCAAATAAGCAGCCACCCATTATTAATAAAAACAACGCAACAAAGCTGTAGAAACTAAGAAGAATACCTCCCAACATTACCACCGCAAATACAATTGCTGTTATAGCACGTGTTTTAAAAACCGCTTTGTTAAGTGCCACGCTTAATTAGTTTGTTCCTGTGTTATGGATTTGTAAGGATTTGCTTCAGCTATTAATAAATTTTCTTTGGCCTCTACTCTTGCCCTGTTTTTTACAGAATATTTGTTGAGTATTAAAAAGAGCCCAACGAGTGCTAAAATACCTACCATTCCAAATAACCAATGTATATGAGGTTCTAATTTATCAAGATCTACTTTTTCATTTCTTAAATGCATGGCAAACATACTTGTAAGTGCTATACCATTATTTATAAAATGCGCCACAATATTTACCCAAATATTTTTTGTTTGATGGTACATTAATCCAAGTACAAAACCAAGCAACAATCTGCTTAAAAATAAATAGATGGACATGTGAATTAAACTAAAAATAATAGCTGTTACAAATATCGATAACAGAGGCTTTCGCCACCATTTTGAAAATAAATTTTGTACCGCACCTCTAAAAAAAACTTCTTCAAACATTGCCGGAAAAAATGCCATTATAAACAATGCAATAATGTATTCTTGCCAGTTGCTAATGTTACTCAAGGCCGCAGCTTGTTTGTTGTACAATATTTCCATATTGAGGGCGATTTTATCTATCTGTGGAAAATGTGCAACTACATATTTTGTCAAATCTGCTAATGGCGATGCAGCGATGGCAGCAGTAAAAATCAACATAAAACCTAGCAGTAATTGAAACCCGTTTACATATTTATTAAACCCTAGCCAGAACATGTTTTTTCCATTGCTTACTATTGACCATAAGACCGCGGGTATAAACAACAGCGCCAGCGTTGCCAAAACCTGTATAGTTCTTGCCATACCCACATTCTCAGGTGCAAACATTGCCTTCATCATTTCATCCGTATCAGCTATTGATTTCCCTGCAGGCATTATTTGCATCGTAAGCACCAGTTGCACACCGCCCGCAAGTATAAAACCAAACCCTAAAAATGCAAACAGAAAACCTAATTGAGCCCATCCACCGAATCCTTTAACGCTTTTGTATTCCATCCCTTAAAAACTTTTAATGTAAATTTGCCCGCAATATACAAATAAAGCTATGCCTACTATTGGTTCTATACAACTGCCTGAATTTCCGCTGCTCTTGGCTCCCATGGAAGATGTGAGTGATCCGCCGTTTCGTGCAGTTTGTAAAGACAATGGCGCAGATTTAATGTACAGCGAATTCATCAGTAGTGAAGGGCTGATAAGAGATGCCATGAAGAGTATGAAAAAGCTTGATTTTTCAGAAGAGGAGCGCCCATTTGGAATCCAGATTTTTGGGGGTGATGAAGACGCAATGGAAATGAGTGCAAGAATTTGTGATGCAGTAAATCCGGATTTGGTAGATATTAATTTTGGCTGTCCGGTAAAAAAAGTGGTGAATAAAGGTGCGGGTGCAGGTGTTTTAAAAGACCTGGATTTAATGGTTCGTCTTACTAAATCTGTAATAAACGGCACACGTTTGCCTGTAACAATTAAAACAAGATTAGGGTGGGATGATAATACAAAAAATATTGAAGAAGTGGCCGAGCGCATGCAGGATATTGGCGTGCAGGCAATATCTATACATGGTCGTACACGCTGCCAGTTGTACAAAGGCGAAGCAGATTGGAGCCTCATTGCAAAAGTAAAAAATAACCCACGAATTAAGATTCCCGTTTTTGGAAACGGTGATATTGATTCTCCACAAAAAGCAAAATTATACAAAGAAAGATATGGCGTAGATGGTATTATGATTGGCCGTGCCGCCATTGGTT
>JANXTN010000221.1 GCA_025352435.1 Ferruginibacter sp.
TAAGCGACATCATTACAATCATAGATACGCCGCTAAGCATCATTCCTGCAGAATATAACTTGCGAATGTCAAAGTGTTTTAGCAACCAGCCGTTTAATAAAAAGGTTAGTGGAATGCCTGTGTAAATGGTAAGCTGGTAAATAACTACTTTGGCAATATCACCATGTGTGTTGCGCATTATATAAGCTGCCACAAATGTATCCACTACGGGCAGAACCATTGCATATACAAGATTGGTAAATATTAATATCTTGAAATTGTAAGACTGGCTTTTAAAATGATTTATCTCTATTCTTAATTTATTCAGCATGGTTAAATATTAATAATGATAAAATTTCTTTTATAGAAAATTTGGCGCCGCACACAAATTCATCAGACGCACCATAATAAATAGTAACAGTATCGCCATCTACAATATGCCCATTTGTAAAAACTACATTGCCAAAAAAACCACTCGTTTCATATGCTGCTGTGGGAACCATAATGGGTTGTTCTGTACGTGCTATTACTTTGTATGGATCTTTTATATCCATTAAGAATGCTCCCAGACAATATTGATGTTGCTCATTGGCACCATGATAAATTTCTAACCAGCCTTTTTCCGTTTTGATGGGAGCCGCACCTGCGCCTACTCTTGCACTGTCCCACAAACTATTTCTTGTTTTAATAATACATTGGTGATTGCCCCAGTGAATACCATCCGGCGAAGATGCAATCCAAATGAAATTACCTCCAATGTCTACACTGCTTGGGCGGTGCAGACAATAATACAGTCCCTTTATTTTTTCTGCAAAAATAGCGCAGTCTTTATTGTGCGGTGGCAGCATCATGCCATGCGATTCAAAAGATTTCCAGTCTGTAGTTGTACGCAAGCCAACACCAACACCATTGCTGGATACTGCTGTAAATGTGAGCCAGTATTTATTTTCCAGAAAGGCAACCCTACAATCTTCTATCCCAAAACTTTGCAGCATTCCTTCACCCACTAATGAAGAATATCCTTGAGGTTCATAAAAGTGTATTCCATCATCGCTGCAAACCAGACGGAGATGAGAAAGCGTAGTAAGATAATCAATGCCTTTATAATTTATTACCCTTGCGTCTGTAGCAATTAAATCAGGATCATCTTTTTGTATTTCTATTATTTCTGTTTCGCCGTTTGCAGTTAATACAGGAAACGAAATAATGGTATCGCTTTGTACAGGCCGCTCCGCCACTCTTATAAGCAACCATGTTTTATTTTTAAATGTAAAAACACCGGGGTTTAAAAGGCAAGTAATTTCAAGGCCATCTGTGCTTGCCTTTAAATCTTTCGGTGACAGCAAAGGGTTTTGAGAAAAGCGTTTAGCTATGTCTTGCATATCGAATAATTAAAGCAACCAGTGTTGTAGATGGCAGATCGTTCAGGTCCTAATTAAAACTAAGATATTTTAGCAAACATTAAAATATTAAAATTGAAAACATTAATAAAAAGCTGGAGTACAAATAAATTTCAGTTAGAACCTGCACTTCTTTTTTTCGTATCTTAATATTTTAAATAGCTAGTATCAATGATGTTTTCAACACCACATATTTCTCACAACATAAAGCGTGGTAATTAAAAAATGCAAGTGCCGCAAATGAAACGTTTCTATTTATTTATTTTATTGCTAAGCGTTTTGTCCATAGTCTCCTCCTGCGAGAAGGATTATAGCTATGAAGGCGGCGCTCTTGCTCCCATAAATACTACAGCTGCATATACATTTGTAGGCTCACCAACGTCCTGCACTACCTCCATACAAAATGGAATTTATAAAATTGGCATAGCCACAACCAACAGCAATACAATAAGTGTACTGGTGAATGTAATTACTGCCGGCACTTATGCCATTACAACTGCTATTGTAAACGGCGTATCATTTTCAGGCACTGGATATCTTACTGTAGGTAATGGGCAAACAATAATATTGGTCGCAAACGGTGGTATCCCGATTGTCGTAGGAACATTTGGTTACGCTGTTACAAATAGCACAAGCAATTGTAGTTTTAATGTGGAGTATGGTATGGCTATAGCACCCGCCACATTTACTATTAACTGTGCAGCAGCGCAGCCAAGCGGTACTTACCAGCAAGGCATACCTACCACTGCTGCAAATTTTATTACACTCCCTGTAACCGTTACTGCCGGTGGATCTTACAACATTACAACCAGTAACAATGGCGTTACTTTTTCTGCTACGGGTATGCTCACAGCAACACCTGTAGCCCAAACAATTATTTTACGGGCTGCCATTAATAATGTGCCGGCAGCAGCAGGAAATTTTATTTACTCCATAAATTCTAACGGCGGTACTCCATGTGCTGTAAATATTTCTTACGCAGCAGGTACGTTATCTGCAACAGATTCTATTGTGGGTATGGTAGATAGTGTGTACACAACTTTCAATACTACCGACTCTGCAAGATTTGACAATACTTCTTTGCCCGGCTATGCGGGCATACATATAAAAGGAACCAATGGTGCTACCACCGAAAGTTTTGCAATGAATATTGCCCGCTTCGGCAACTCATTGGCAGCAGGTACTTATACCATTAATAATTATCCGCAATCCAATAATTCCACAAATTATGCATCAAGCACAGGCAATTTTTCAGCAGCATCCAACACAACCATTGGCACTATACAGAACTTTGGTTTCTTCATTATTATTACTGTGATAACCAACACAAGAATTACAGGAACTTTTTATGGCAGATTAAAAGCAAACGGCATAGGGCCCGAATATAAAACCGTTACTGACGGAAAGTTTAGTGTAACGATTTATCCGTAAAAGCATTGCTGAAGGAAATAATGTGTGAATTTGAGGAGCATGGGTTGAAGAACTTTGTTGAACATTAGTCTCCTGCTTTACGTTGCTGCCGCTCCAAGGCAGCGGCATACACTGCAATCAGGGCTATGTGGGTCAGGAGAACTATATTGAACTTTTATTGAAGCGGAGATTGAAGTGAAATATTGGCTTTGGTCAATTGACCGCACTTGTTGGTTTGCAACAAAAGAAGTAGCCGAGCACCCAAAACATTTAACGGAACTATGTTATAGATTTTTAGGATTTGGATAGACGAAAGTCATGTCTCAACAGAACGGCAACAAACAGTTTTAAGCAATTTGTTTTCTGTATAATTCGCAGCATTAAAGTCATTAACTTTAAAATTACAAATTACTAAAATGAATGTAGAAGCACGTTTAAAGGAATTGGGAATTATTCTGACAGATATGCCCTTGCCTCTTGCGAATTATGTTTCCGCAAAAAAAACAGGAAATTTAGTTTTTACTGCTGGGCAAGTATGTAGTTTGGATGGCAAGGTTATCAAGGGCAAGTTGGGAAAAGAGATTGATATAGCGACAGGGAAAGCAGCAGCAAAAATTTGTGTTATTAATTGCCTTGCAGCTGTAAAACAATTGATAGGAACTTTAAATAATGTAAAGGAAATAATTGCTGTGCACGGATTAATTAATAGTGTTCCGGAATTTACCGGACAGGCTGAAGTTATGAATGGTGCTTCAGATTTTTTGGTGGAGGTTTTTGGGGAACATGGGCGACACACAAGAACAGCGGTTGGAGTAGCAAGTTTACCATTCGATTTTTCTGCATCTGTTTATATAGTGGTTGAATTATTCTGATATAAAAGTTGAACAAAGATAAAATGCCCAAGGGCTGCGACGCAATGTCATTTAGTTAAGGATTGTCAGACTGAGCTTGTCGAAGTCGATGCTATCATAATATCTTTAAAACCCGCTTTCTACAAGCTCAACCTGACAGTTCATTTTCTTAACAACAAGGCGGTGTACCTGAAAAGCCCAAAAGAAATAATCTATCCTAACTCCTAATTAAAAATACCGTGTTGGCTTGCAGTATGCATATTGCGCCACACCCGGTTTATTTCTGTTAGTGGATTAGCGGCGCCCATGCCACAAAAGGGATAAAGTTTGTCCACTATATTACGGGATTGTACGGCGAGCTTTTTGCTTAGTCTACCAACTTTTTTATGCGTTTTTGGAAACAACTTGTTTGCCTTGGATTGTGACCAGCTTTTGGCAACTTCCTTATAAAACATTTGCCTTTGCTTTTCTAAAGTTGCGTAGGCTTTGGGTAGCTTCCGTTTTAGCATCACGTATTTATTGGTTTCTGCGAGCACATTGCAAATATCTAAAAAGCGCATAGCCATGCCGCTGCTGTTTACGGCAAGAGTTGTTTGGGCAAGCGCAAGAAAAGGATATTGGTAAATGGGTTGCGGAAGCTGCGCATACTTGCTGTCTATAACAAATGTCCTTGTTACAGGTACATGCAAATCATTTACAGTAAAGCTTCGGCTTCCAGTGGCTACCATGCCTACTTTGTTCCAGTTCTGCTTTATGGTTACCTCTTCTTTTAAAAATAAAAAAGAGAGCAAAATGTTGTTACCTGTACTATCAGCTAAAGGCTTATCATTTTCGTATACAATACAATTAGCGGTAAATGCCGTGGCAAATGGTGCTCCTGTTGCATAATCCCATGCGCCGTTTACTATAAAACCATCGGCTGTTTTGTGCGCTACACCGCCTGCTTTACCGCTACCTGCAATGCATGTATTGTGCTCATTAAAAACAGTATTGCTTAACGTGGGTTGCAAAACGCCAACAAACCATGCAGCACCGGCGCAGAGCGTAACCGTCCAACCTACGGAGCCATCTGCATATGCAAGTGCCTCTTCCAAATGCAGCGCCTTGGGTAAGGATAAACTTAAGCCGTTATATTCCTTTTGCACGAATAAATTAAACCATTTCTGTTTATGAATTAATTCAATTTGCTTCGGATGCAACTGTTGTAGCTGTTCAGCGGCAGCTGCGTATTTACTTACTTCTTCAATAATTTCGCTAGATAAATATGCTGTAGGATGTTTTACTGTTTTCATACAGCAATTGTTTTATTTTTTATAATGATATTGCGCCAATCTTTATAACCAAAAATAGCCACCACAAATAATACAAGCGTGAGTACTGCAAAGAGGGGTAGCTGTTTATAGATCAGCAACGGTATGGCAAACAGGTTTGAAATATTGAGTAGTATCCAATTTTCTATTTTTCGGTTTGATAACAACCACATACCTGCCCATGCAGTACTACTTACCCACGCATCCCACATGGGAACTTTAGAATCGGTGTAACGCTTTAATACAAATACCAAAACTATAAAACCAACTACAGTAATAGCAGTAGCTACAGCCCAATCTTTTTTATTGCTACAAGTGATGGGCACAGGGGGCTCGTTGCTTTTGGCGTACCAGTACCACCAACCATAAAAACTCATAACAATATAATATGCATTAAGCAAACACTCTGCATACAACCCCGCCACAAATAAAATATAGACTGATAATACAGTAGCAGCAATACCTACAGGGTATAATGCAATTTTATTTGCTTTAGCAAGCAGTACTTCGGCGATACCAAGCGCTACTGCTATCCATTGAATGGCATCGGTTTCTTTTATTTGTTGCCAACCCATTAAAATCCAATCATGCAGACTCATTCACCACTATTTATTCTTTCAAAAATAGTCAGTTTATTTCGGGTATAAAGTCTCAATGGCCAAAATAATATCTTAATTAAGTAAACAGATACGCCTCCTTTTTTTTCCAACACCCTTTTACATAATACCAACTTGTAATGCCAAGAGCTTGTGCGGTAAATGGTTTGAAATCTGCTTTCAGCAATGCATGCGTTTTGTACGCTTTGTAAGCTGTTACTTTGTTTTGTATAGTGATATGTGGGGCAAGTATTTTTCTGTCCTTGCCAATAAGATATGGCGCAAATGGTTGTTGCATTTGTACATGCAATTTTTGCAAGGCCTCTGATTGTATAAGATAGGCTACACTTGTGTTGTAAAGTGTAACGTGTGTAATAAATAAATCAAACGATAGGTGTTTGGTAAAGGCAGCAAGGCCATTATCAATTACAGGATTGTTTGCAGGTAGTTTGTGAAAGAGCGTTATATGTGCAGGTACATAATTTGCATGTGCGGGAAAATGCC
>JANXTN010000234.1 GCA_025352435.1 Ferruginibacter sp.
CTTCAGTTGGCGCAACAATTACAAGGTCACCCCAAAATAAACAATGTAAAATATCCTTTTTTAGATACCCATCCGCAATATGCAATTGCAAAAAAACAAATGAGTAATGGCGGGGGTCTTTTAACTTTTGAAATAAACAAAGGATTAGAAGGTGGTAAAACTTTTTTAGATGCGTTACAACTTTTGTCTGTGACAAACAACCTGGGCGATAGCAGAAGTATTGCTTCGCATCCTGCATCTACCACTCACTCAAAACTTAACCAGGCCGAAAAAGATGCAGTAGGGATAACCTCCGGTCTTATAAGAATTTCTGTGGGGTTAGAATATATCGACGATATAGTGAACGATATTTTACAAGCGCTAGAAGCTTGCTAATATTACATCCAGTCCTTTATAAGCCTTTGCGCTTCTGCTTTTATGCGGGGATCGTCTTCTGTTTGGTTCTTTATAGTGAGCAGGTAATTGAGCAATGATAAGGCTTTTGTATCGTCGTCATTTTTATGGTATGCTTTTGCAAGCTCCAGATAATTTAATGTAAAAAGAGGCGCCAACGATTTTGCCTTTTCGTAATACATGATGGAGTTTTTAAAGGATGCTGCGGGCAAGCCTCCATAAATAATTTTTACGGCTGTTCTTTCAAAGGCATTTAGGTTGCTTACTTCATAATTCCATTTGCCCAGTACATGCCATGCTTTAAAGTTGCGTGGGTTTTGGTCAACTGCTTTATCGCCGTAGCTTTTTAATTCTTTTACAGCAATTATTTTTTCTTTGCCGCTTTTAAGTAATAGTGTTTTTGCAATGGAGAAAGCCATAGCTACATTTGCTTCATCACTAGTCGGATACAGACGCAAAGCAGTCTTGGCGTAGGTTTGAGCAGTTGCGTAGTATTCATCCCGCACTTTAGTGCTTTTTTCACGCCCTCCTACTCTGCAATAAAGTTCGCTGGTTTTCGTAAGTGCATACAAACTTGTGGGCTGCAGTTTTAATGCTTCTTTAAATTTTTCCAAGGCCGCTTTTTCATCTGGTATAGCTTCCAACCTGTCAGCCTCTTTTATAACTGCGTTATAATCTTGCGCCGAAATTTGATTGAATGAAAAAAGTAAAAAAACTAAGAAAGAAAACAACTTCATCAGGAAAAAGATTTTGAATAATTAATGCCAACCGTTCCTATAAAATTAATGATGGGTGCATTTAATTTATCTATAGTAATGTTAATTGATGTTATTCGGTCATCAACTTTATAAATTTCTTCTGATATGTTTTGGGCCAGTGTTTCCAACAAAGGAACGGGCTCAGAGAAATGGTTTTTTATGATTGCATATACGTTTACATAATTAAGCGTATCTGTCAGTATTTCTACTTTTTTTGTCTCTGCAAAAGTTATTTGTGCGGATACTTCAAACTTAGTACCCACAATGGTTTCTTCAGTATGCACGCCGTGGTACGCAAAAAAGATTAGTTTATGTAAACGTATGGTAAACATTAATGCAGACCCTTTTCACTTAAGTAACGTTCTGCATCTAATGAAGCCATACAACCGCTGCCCGCAGCAGTTATAGCCTGACGGTATATTTTATCCTGCACATCGCCGGAGGCAAACACGCCTTCAATATTTGTACGAGAAGTACCTGGTGTTGTTTGTATATAACCTGCGTCATCCATTTCCAACCATCCTTTAAAAATATCACTGTTGGGTTTGTGCCCAATGGCAACGAAGAAAGCACTTACAGGTATTTCGGTTTTTTCATTTGTTTGGTTGTTCAATATTCTTACCCCCTCTACTTTTTTATCTCCAAGAATTTCATCGGTTTCGCTGTGCCAGTATATTTTAATGTTTGGTGTAGCGATCACTCTTTCCTGCATTACTTTGCTTGCACGCATTTCGCCCTTGCGTACGATCATGTGTACGGTACTGCAAATTTTAGAAAGGTACAATGCTTCTTCGGCAGCAGTATCGCCTGCACCTACAATTGCTGCTTCTTTTCCTTTAAAGAAAAAACCATCGCACACTGCACATGCACTCACTCCATATCCATTAAGCCTTTGCTCACTTTCTATACCCAACCATTTTGCAGCAGCGCCAGTGCTAATGATTACTGCATCAGCCTCTATCCATTTTTCTTCGTCAATTTCTACACGTAAAGGTCTAACACCAAAATCTACATTGGTAGCAAGGCCATAGCGAATATCTGTACCCATCCTCCTCGCCTGTTTTTCAAAGTGCTCCATCATTTCAGGTCCCTGTATTCCATCAGGATAACCCGGGTAATTTTCTACTTCAGTTGTTATGGTTAGTTGTCCGCCCGGCTGTATGCCTTGGTACAGCAAAGGTTTCATGTTGGCCCTTGCTGCGTAAATAGCGGCAGTATAACCTGCAGGGCCTGATCCTATAATTAAACATCCTACTTTTTCTGCTACTGTATTTTCCATTTTTCTGTTCTGTTTAAAAAAATCTTTTATTGAGATATAATTGTTTTGTATTTAACGGCATAGCCGCAAAAAGCGCCCAATGCACCGTTTGATATATTACCCAATACTTTGTTTGGCTGCGCAAATGGATTTCCTATTCCCTGAAAAGCAAACTCCCAGGTGCTCCAAAACACATAAGCAGATTGTGGGATGTTGCAATATTTTAGCGTGATGGTATCTCCTCTTCTAAAAAAGTTGCTGTCTGCTTTCGGTCGATTGTTCCTATCAATGCCTTGTGGCAATTGAACGGTGAATGTAGAGCCGTCAATTACCTGATCATCAAACACAGAATTTTCTCCGGGTAAAAAAGGACCACTGTTTTTCTTTGTAAAATATCTACCAAAATTGCCAAGGCCCGGCGGGTCTGTGGATTTTAACTGCAAGGTTCTTTTTGCTGTATCTGCATTGAAAGGTGCAGGTATCGTGTATAGCGAATCCAGGGTTATTGCATTTGTCGGGATATATGTTGTAGAAGTATACTCCTGGCCTTCTGACACTACTTTTAATGTGTAAGTTTTATTTAGCTGTCCTACAAATGCAGTTGCTGGATTTAACGCATCGTTACTGTAAAAATAACCTGTAAAGCCGGGTGCCAATGGTGTAGCATATTCTTTTAATTTATGTGTGGTAGTTCCGTTTGAAATAAGAACTTCTGCATTTCTTACAAAAGTTCCTGCAAGGGTTTGTGGATCTATCTTACTAAAATAACCAAGGCTTTTTGTTAGTACTATTATGGGAGCTTTACCATCTTCTATCTGTCCGTCAACCACCAAAAGCGGTGTTGCATCATTTAATTTTAATGTTACATCTTTTTCACAGGCAGCAAGTAAAATCACTGCCATTATCAACACACAAATTTTAATCTTCATTCGTTTATTTTCTCAATTTTTATTAGTACAAATTTACATGAATTGCTGCAAACGAAAAGGACCGCTTAAAAGCAGTCCTAATATTAGTGTATGAAGAAGAAAATTTTAATTGAGCACTACACGCTGTGTACTATTGAGTGTTGGCGTGTGCACCTGTATAAAATAGATTCCTTTTGCATAGCGGGAAAGATCTACTTGAATTTTATTTCCCGATGTAGATGATAGTTTATATTGGTTTACCAGCACGCCGTTTGCATTTGTAATATTGATGATCGTGGCTTCGTTTATATTTACTGTAGAAAATTCTATAAACAGCATTCCATTAGTGGGGTTTGGATAATACTTTACCGTAGCAGCATCCAAGCCATCAAATATTACCAATCTTGCAGGCGAATAAACAAATCTTCCATCAACATCTATTTGTTTGAGGCGATAGTAATTCAGTCCCTTTGCAGGATTGTTATCTGTGAAACTGTAGCTGATGGACACAGAAGAATTACCTGCAGCGGCTACATTCCCAATCTTTGTAAACTTTACCGCATCGTTGCTTCTTTCCACATCAAAACTTGCGCTGTTTATCTCCTGTGAAGTTTTCCATTCTATTAACGAAGAAGTAGCAGTTTGTTTTTTTGCTGTGAAGTACAATAACACAACAGGTAATGGACCGAGAGGTCTATAAACACTTGCCCAACCATCGCCATCTCCACCTATGTAAATATTATTACTTATTTGAATGAAGGAAATTTTATCCCATCCATCTCCGCTGCCACCGACGAATATATTATTTAGTGCCTGAATAAATCCTGTTTTATCATAGCCGTCTCCTGTACCTCCAATAAAAATATTATTTACAGATTGTATGAATCCTGATTTATCATAGCCGTCTCCTGTACCTCCAACAAAAATGTTGTTTGCTGCTTGTGTAAAGAATGTTTTATCAAAACCATCGTTATTCCCTCCGTTAAAAATTGCACTGCTGGGTGGCTGTGCAAACAGAGTTGATAAGGTTACAGAAAACAGCAGCATTATAAAAATATTTTTCATAGTTACCTATTTAAAAGTCAAAAAATTACTGTGCTGTTCTTGCTAACCGAATACCGATGTAAGAAATTACTGAACCGTTATCATCTTTTCCTGCAGTATTCCTGTCCGATGTTCGTCCATATAGCGGCGAAAAATTAAAGGAAGATCCACGCCACCCGTATGAAAGAGAATTTGTCCAGTTGTTTATATCAGAATTTCCGGTTGCATTTAGGTACCCATCGCCGTTTATACTGCCGTCAAAAGCAAGCCCTGTTGGATTTACTGTATTAATACAAATTTCTTGTGCGTTATCGGCCATGTTCATTACGCCGTAATAAGAGGAGCCACTTAATTCTCTTGTAGATCCGGTGGGTCTGGCAAAAATACCTGCCCTGGTCAACACACCGTAAGAGTTACCAATATTTGTATTTGCATTTGCAGGCGTATTAACACTTTCATTTGTTAATCCGGTGTTTAATACACTTAATAACTGAGAAACTGTAGTACTGCCCCAAACATATTCATTAGGAACCGGAGGTATATTAGCGCCTCTGCATATTTTTTCAAACTCCATTTCGGTATAAGGGCGCAGACCGCTCCAATCAGCCAAGGCAGCAAGTCGTTGCGAATTAATATTACCTACAGTTCTTTCAGGTTGTGGAGCTACAAGGTTTGGATGAACACCTGTAAAAATACCCGGAGTATTGTTTGTCGTTGCCCGTGCGAGATCTAGATGATTTAAAAAATCTACGTATTGTTGCTGGGTGGTTTCATATTTCATTACCCAGAAGGCATTGTAACCCGTTGGGTAGGCTGCCGGCAGGGTACCTGTTGTAGGCCCATATCCGTTTGTATTTAAAGTTGTACCAGTTGTTCCAAAGGTAATAGGAGCCGTAGTTACGTTAAAAGCTGCATCGGTTGCTCCTGTTTTAAAAGCATAAAATTCAGAACCACCACTACCTAATTGAAAAGCACCCGTTGGTATATATACCATTTCTAAACCGAATACGTTTATTTCTACTGTTTCGTTATCAGCTACACCATCTGCACCGTAATTCCAAACAAGTTGATTACCTGTAAAACTTACATTGCCAATACCATCTGCATTTCTATTGATAAATGCACCTTTCAAATCGTTTTGTACTGTCATTGTTCCCCCTGTGCCAACTACAGAATTTGCAATTGTTAGCGTGCAATGCCGCCAATCAGCGCTACCTGTAAGCCTCCTGAACTTGATAAAGATCCAAGCTCCATCATAATTACTTTCGTTAATCGATGTGCGCCAACTGTTTTCCCAAGCCACATTAAAGTTTACAACTTCTGTGTGCGCTGTGGTGTTTTGTCCACTTAGTGTAGCCGCAGATACTGTAATGTTGTTTGCAAAAGTTATGGCTGTAACAAAACTAGCAATAACGATTAGTAAAATCTTTTTCATACAAAGTTTTTTAGATGTTTAAATGTTTATGTGAAAATAACAAGTACTTATCTCAGGCATATACCCACTAGTGGGTATTTATATATTTCTTTTTTTAATTAAATCCTAGAGTATATATAAATTTGAGAGCCTTAACTACTTTACCGATGAGATGTTCTCAGCCCATTAAATTGCTATTCTTTCTACTTTGCTATTTGTTTTACTTAAATGCTAAGGCACAATTAAATAGAGATAGTTTTAGGAATACGCATAAAAAAGAAACTTATGAAGAAAGGATCTCGGCCTACTTAAATTTCGGTGAGAAGATAGGGCAGCACTTGTTCGAGGACGTTATTAGCGTTGCAGAAGAAGGAATAATAATAGCCTCCAAAAATAAAGATTTATCAGCCGTCGGAACATTAAAGAGACAGATTGGTGAGGCCTACTATTTCAAAGGGAATTACAACACTGCAGCGGAATATTTCTATGCCTCTATTGGAATATTTGAGAGATCAAATCAATTACAAAAGCTCGCTGATAGTTACAACGCCCTTGCTAAATTATACCGCAAAACAAAAGACCTTGAAAGATCTTTAGAAAATTATGACAAAGCGATGAATCTTTTTAAAACTTTGAAAGACTCAGCAGGCATAGCAATGATATACAATGAATCCGGTGTAGTGTTTGAGTACAAGGAAGATTACAAAGAAGCGTCCCGGAGGTATTCTGCTTCTTTGTCAATAGATGAAATAAAAAAGGATACCACAGGCATTTGCTATGCACTTAGCAATCTAGCAGGTGTTTATACCATCCAAAATAATTTTGCGACTGCCGAAAATTATCTTAAGAAGTCTTTGTTATTTCGCAAGAAAATGAATGATCAGTTTGCGCTGGCATTAAACTACAGCGATCTGGCAAATACTTTTTTTTCAGCAAAGGAATATGAAAAAGCAAAAGTTTATGTTGATAGCAGCAATTATATTGCAGAGGCTATGGGTTACCCAGAATTAAGGGGCAGTAATTTCAATTTGCTGTCACATGTTGCCGAAAAGCAGGGAGATTTTGAAAAAGCTTTGTCCTTTAATAAACTTAGAACGGCCATCAGCGACAGCATATTTAACATAGAAAAATCTAAGAAAATTGAAGAATTAAATACCCGCTACGAAACAGAAAAAAAAGAGAGAACAATTGTTGAACAAAAAGATAAGATCGTTTTACAAAATACGATCATGATAGCAGCTATTGTCTTGGTAATGCTGGGTTCGTTTTTAGCCTACGCAAATTACCGTCGTTACCAATGGAGACAGGAAGCCAAACTTCAGGCTGAAACCCTGCTACAGCAAAACAATGCAATAAAGGCAGTAATAGATGCCGAAGAAACAGAGCGAAAAAGAATTGCGACGGATCTTCACCATGGTGTTGGACAAATAATGAGTGCTGCAAAAATGAATTTATCAGCGTATGAGCAGTATGCAGATTTTCAATCAAATGAGCAGAAGGAGAATTTTCAAAAAATAATTTCTTTGGTAGATGAGGGTTGCAGAGAAGTAAGGGCTGTCTCTCATAACATGATGCCCACTGCACTTTTGACAAATAATTTACCTGATGCATTAAATGATTTTTTAACCAAATTAGATCACAACGCACTGAAAGTACATTTACAAAGTGAAGGTTTTCATGAACCTATCAGTACTAATATTGAAAGCGTGCTTTATCGTGTTTTGCAGGAATGTATAAACAACGTGATTAAACATGCGAATGCAGATGTGCTGGATATTTCTTTAATAAAGGAACCCGGTGAAATATTTGCGACAATTGAAGATAATGGTAGAGGGTTTGACACAAGTAAGAATGTAGGAAGAGATGGTATAGGGTTAAAAAATATATTTACCCGTATTGAATTTTTAAAAGGAACTGTTGATCTGTCAAGTGCTCCCGGTAGAGGAACACAAATTGCGATTTATGTGCCAGTTCTTGATATAAAAAAATCCTTCTACAAAAAAATATAGAAGGATTATTAATAATTAAAATTTAAGTTTTATCCCAAATACGCTTTTAGAGCACCACTGTATCTTGCCTTTTGCAAACGCTTGATAGCTCTTTCCTTTATCTGGCGAATTCTTTCTTTAGTTAAATCATATTTGTGTCCAATCTGTTCAATAGTAACACCGTTTTCACCATCTAAACCAAAATAAGCATTTACTATTTCTGCTTCTCTGGGGCTTAAAGATTTTAACACCCTGCGGATTTCGTTTTTAAGAGAATCATGCATTACATCTTCATCTGTTTCTGAACCACCTTTAAGCAAATCTCCCATTGCCACATCTTCCGCCTCATGTACTGGTGCATCTAATGAGGTATGGCGTGTATTGCTCTGAAATATATTATTGATTTCAGTCTCGCTCATTTCAAGCAATTCCGCTAATTCTTCTGTGGAAGGCTCACGCTCATGCTCCTGCTCAAAAGCCATGTAAGCTTTGTTTGCCTTATTATATGTACCTATTTTATTTTGTGGTAAGCGTACCAAACGACCTTGCTCGGCTAAGGCCTGCAAAATTGACTGACGAATCCACCATACAGCATAAGAAATAAATTTAAAACCTTTGGTTTCATCAAAACGCTGTGCAGCTTTTATAAGCCCCAAATTACCTTCATTAATAAGATCAGATAATGAAAGACCCTGATGTTGATATTGTTTTGCAACAGAAACCACAAAACGCAGATTTGCTTGTACAAGCTTATCAAGCGCACGTTGGTCACCCATTTTAATTTTTTGAGCAAGAATGGTTTCTTCCTCAGGAGTGATCATTGATATTTTGGAAATTTCCTGGAGATATTTTTCAACAGCCTGAGAATCACGATTGGTTATCTGGGTTGCGATCTTTAATTGCCTCATTGTATTTTTTAATTCTTAAGTGAAGTGCTCTAGTACTGTTTTGCGATTGCAAAGCTACAAAACTTAAACTGCCTTTCAAAAAAAATGAAGAAATAAATTTTGCTGTTTGAGAAAATATGTATATACAAATACCGTGCTAAATATAGACAGCAACTTTTTAACTTTCTTATTTAATAATTTTTTAAATATTATCTTCTCTGTCGTCTGCAAATAAATATTTTCATTACTCCTAGTCTTTTTACATTTGCTGCATGATAGATTTACGTTCAGATACTTTTACCAAACCTTCACAAGATATGTTGAAGGTTATGTTTGACGCCAAAGTGGGCGATGATGTTTTTGGCGAAGATCCCACAGTGAATGAACTTGAGAAAAAATGTGCGGAAATGTTTGGTATGGAGGCAGCCCTATTTTGCCCAAGCGGCACAATGACGAACCAAATTGCTATTAAATGCCATACTCAGCCGGGCGATGAGGTAATATGCGACAAAGTAAGCCATATATATATATATGAAGGCGGTGGAATTGCTTTTAACAGTGGTTGCCAGGTAAAAACGATTAGTGGAGTTCGAGGCTTAATAACCGCTGAAGATGTAGCGGGAGCAATAAACCCTGATGATGTGCATAAAGCCCATACCTCCTTGGTGGTGTTAGAAAATACAGGAAATCGTGGGGGAGGAAGTTGTTATGAGATAGAAGATATTTTACAAATAAAAGAGGTTTGTCAAGCCAATAATTTAAAACTTCATTTAGATGGCGCAAGGTTATTTAATGCACTGGTAGCAAAAAAGCAAACAGCCCGGGAATACGGAGAAATGTTTGACAGTATTTCTATCTGTTTAAGTAAAGGCTTGGGTACTCCCATAGGGAGTGTTTTGTTAGGCAAGAGAGATTTTATAAAAAAAGCAAGAAGAGTCAGAAAAGTGTTAGGTGGTGGTATGAGACAAGCCGGGTACATTGCTGCTGCCGGTTTGTATGCGTTAGAAAATAATATTGAAAGACTGGCCATAGATCATCATCATGCTAAGCAAATTGCAGAAGCCTTGCTCAACAAAGACTTTACAGGTAAGATGATGCCCGTGGAAACCAACATTATCATATTTGAAGTTTTAGCCGAAGGTGGTGCAGCTGCCTTTTGTGAAAGAATGCAGAAATATAATATTTTATGTTTACCAATTTCTGCTACACAAGTAAGAATGGTAACTCATTTAGATGTTACAAATGATATGATTGGTGAAGTTGTGGAAGCTATAGCAGCTTTTTAAAAGTACAATCACAAAAATTCAAACTTAATAAGACCATCATGTTTCCAAATATTGATCCAACAAAAACCGAAGCCTGGGAGAGACTTTCACTGCAATTCCGAACGAAAAAGAATACAAGAATTTCAGAGTTGTTTATAACAGACAGCAATCGTTTTCAAAATTATTCAATCCAAACAAATCATATTCTATTTGACTTTTCAAAGAATATGATAGATGATGAAATATTTGATGACTTGATAAATCTAGCAAAGGAATGTAAACTTGAAGATGCTATCCATGCCATGTTTGATGGAGAAAAAATTAATCAAACAGAAAACCGTGCTGTGTTGCATACCGCACTTCGTAACTTTTCAGGAAAGCCGGTTCTAATTGATGGCAAAGATGTAATGCCCGATGTTCATGCAGTGTTGAACCAAATGGAAAATTTTTGTACGGATATACATTCCGGTAGCTGGAAAGGTTATACCGGAAAGAAAATAAAATACATAGTAAATATTGGAATTGGTGGAAGCGATCTGGGTCCTGTAATGGTAACTGAGGCATTAAAACCATATTGGGTGGAAGGAATACAACCCTATTTTGTGAGCAATGTAGATGGGACGCATATTGCTGAAACGTTTAAGAAAATAACGGCTGATGAAACTATTTTCTTGATTGCTAGTAAAACTTTTACTACGCAGGAAACCATGACCAATGCTCAGACTGCACGAAAATGGTTTTTAGAAAACGGTGGAAGTGAAAAAGATATTGCCAAGCATTTTATTGCACTGAGTACCAATAAAGAGGAAGTGGTGAAATTTGGAATTGATGCAGCAAATATGTTTGTTTTTTGGGATTGGGTTGGTGGTCGTTACAGCCTTTGGAGTGCAATAGGGTTAAGCATTGCAGCAACAATTGGATATGATAATTTTGAAGCATTATTAAAAGGAGCCCATGAAACAGATAATCATTTTAGAGCAAATCCCTTCGGTAAAAATATACCTGTTGTAATGGCCTTGGTTGGTATTTGGTACAGGAATTTTTATGGCACTTCGAGCGAAGTAATTCTTCCTTACGATCAATATTTACATCGATTTGCTGCATACTTTCAGCAGGGAAATATGGAAAGCAACGGCAAGCATGTAGACAGAAATGGTAACGCTACCACCTACAACACAGGTTCCGTTATTTGGGGTGAGCCTGGCACAAATGGTCAGCATGCCTTTTACCAATTACTACACCAGGGCACAGAATTAATACCTGCCGATTTTATTGCAGCGGCAAAAAGTCATAATCCTTTGGGAGATCATCACATGAAATTGATGAGCAATTTTTTTGCTCAAACAGAAGCGCTGATGAACGGTTCACACCACGAAAATCCTTATCGGGTTTTTGAAGGAAATAGGCCAAGCAATTCTTTTTTAATTGACAGCGTCACTCCATTCACACTTGGACAATTGATAGCCATGTACGAGCACAAAATTTTTGTACAAGGCGTTATCTGGAACATTTATAGTTTTGACCAATGGGGTGTGGAGCTTGGAAAAAAACTTGCAGTAAATATACAGGAAGAGCTGGTAAATGAAACCGAAATTAGCAGCCATGACAGTAGCACTAATGGTTTAATTAATGCTTTTAAAAAGATGAGAAAATTGTAACTTTATAAAAACGAATACAATGAAACATTTTACTTTTTTAGTTACCTTTTTTTTTATTGGTTCGGCAATTTATGCACAGGATAGCTCTATCAACTTAAAAAAATTGGAGACATTTAATTTACCTGATTTTAGGATTAAAAAAATTCCTTTTAAATACGCTGAAAAATTGGGAACTAATAATTTATCAACAGGTAAAACTTTTCACAAGCCTGGTGTTAGTATTCTTTCACTTGATAATATGCCTTGCTTTGTCCCGGATGTTGCAGTAGTAAGCAAGATGCCCAATCAACAGTCCAACGGTTCAGCTGTTAGAATTCCAAATAAGATCACCATTATAGAAGTAAAAGAGGCTGTCTCATAAGTAGACGGCCTCTTTTTTATTTTCAGAAAAAGAGGATGGTTTTTCCACATCGTGGATGTATAACTAAAGAGCTTATTTTTTGCAGCAGGTTTTACTTACTTTTTGTCTTTACTGTATGGCAAAAGGACCCGTATTAAAACC
>JANXTN010000235.1 GCA_025352435.1 Ferruginibacter sp.
CAAAGCATCCGGTCGAGGTAACTCAAGTAGCATGCGATTCAAAATGTCAAATGTTCTTTTTACCTCAATTGTCATGAAAGTTTAAGTGTTAAAAATAGTTTAAAGTTTAAAGTTCAAAGTTTAAAGTTCTAAGTTCAAAGTTTTAAGTTTTAAGTTGAAGGTTTTAAGTTCTAACTCTTAACTCGCGATTCTCAATTCCAGATCCTCACTAGCCACTAATCACTACTCGCCACTTCCCTCTTAAACTAATCCAACAGCCTATTTTTCATGGCGTAAAATACCAACCCCACAGAATTCTTCACACCAAACCTTTCCATTAATCGGTCTTTAATTGCTTCAACGGTACGTGCACTAATGAATATTTTTGAAGCAATTTCTGATGCTGTAAATTCCATTGCTACAAGCATCAGCACTTCTTTTTCCCGCTCGCTTAATACAGCTTCTGTGGCAAGAGAAGGATTAAATTTTTGCTTGCTGTAATTTTTCTTAATAAGAATGCGGTTTACAAATGGGCTTAAATAAAAACCGGTTCTCTTTACATCATTTATAGCTTTGTATACTTCAGAAGGTTCAGTATTTTTTAATAAGTACCCGGCAGCACCACAATCCATTAAATGTCCTACAAACCGATCATCCTCATACATGGTTAAAATGATTACTCTTATGGTGGGGAACATTTTGGTTATTGCCTTTGTTGCATCTATTCCGTCTTTTAAAGGCATTTTCAAATCGCACAATACAATTTCGGGCATGCTGTCCGGTATCATTGTCAACAGCTCTTCACCATTTTCGGCTTCCAATACAAAACGAAGATTTGTATATTGCCTCATGGAAAGAATTACACCCTTACGAAAGATTTTATGATCATCTGCAATTCCTATTTTTATTTCAGAAACCATAGAAAATTAAAAATATTTTTTGCTCTAAGTTAGGGTTAAATTCTATCTCGTGAACTTACAAATTGCTGTTCTTAGGAATTTCCAAAGTAATTTTATAATAGGTTTGACTTGAATCTATTTCAAATTGAATCTTACTGTTTAAAACTTTCATACGGCTGGCAATATTTTTTAAGCCCAAGCCGGTGCCTATGAAACTCAATTTTTCATATTCTGTTTGTATAATCCCTTTTCCATCGTGGTGAATTCTAATGTAAAGGTTGTTATCGCTTACATTTTGAGTGAGGTGTATAAAGCCTGCATTGCTGTGCTTGATAATATTATTTATAATTTCCTGTACCACTCTAAAAGCGAGCATTTCTCTTTCGCCTGATAACCTTTCTCTGTAATCGTGAAAACGTGCTGATGCTTTTATAACGCCACTCCCATTAATCTTTTGAAACAGGTCATTGGTCGCACTTTCCAATCCAAAATTTTTCAGCGTAGGCGGCATTAAACTGTGGCTGATGTTTCTTACAAGTTGTATGGCATCATCAATAATTTGCTTTGCACTTATGATGCTTTGAATCTGTTGTGCTTTTTCCTGGTTTACAAGATTTTCATTTAGGTACAACCGAACAGTTGCCAGTAAAGGACCTGCATCATCGTGCAGGTCGGCGGCAATTCTTTGTCTTTCCTCTTCTTGAAATCTTATACTCGCTTTTAAGTAAATTTCCTGTTTTTCCTCTTCCAGGCGTTTCATTGTTTTGTGGTACCGTATAATTTTACGTTGGTGAATTGTTACAAATACAATGATAACTACCGCAAGTATTAGCATACCTGCCGAGCCAACAACCATCATTTTATTCCCAAGGGAATTATCTGTAACCTGCAAAAAAAACATGTCTGTTAGGGGTTGCTAGTATTGGTAAATGGAAAATCATCATCCAGATTCATGTTTTCAGGGAGTTGAATTATATCAGCATCGGTAGTAACTCTTTCATTTGCAAACCATGCTGAAGCAAGAATAATATTTTTTGAAATAGTGACAAAAGAATAAATAATAAACATAATCTCAACAAAACTCGTATCGGACGTAGAATTTATAAATAGTAGAAAGAATAAATTACCTGTGAAGTAAATAAACAA
>JANXTN010000263.1 GCA_025352435.1 Ferruginibacter sp.
TGATAATCCGTTTTACATCTAAGCCAGCAATCTGTCCAGCTTCTTTAGTTGCTTGGCGTTCTGCATCGTTAAAATAAGCAGGAACGGTAATTACCGCTTCTGTTACAGTTTGACCCAAATAATCTTCGGCAGTTTGCTTCATTTTTGTCAAAATCTGAGCCGAAATTTCTTGAGGAGTATATAAGCGGTCGCCGATACGCACACGTGGGGTATCATTCGAGCCTTTTTCTACTTCATAAGTAGTTGTTTTCAATTCGTTGCCAACATCCGAAAACCGTTTTCCCATAAAGCGTTTGATAGACGAAATGGTATTGGTTGGGTTGGTAATTGCCTGACGTTTTGCTGGATCCCCAACTTTACGCTCACCGTTTTTTAAAAAACCGATAACGGAAGGAGTTGTGCGACGCCCCTCGTCATTTGCAATAACCACAGGCTCGTTACCTTCCATTACAGATACACAACTATTTGTAGTACCTAAATCAATTCCTATTATTTTTGCCATAATGAGTGTTTGTTTATTTCGGAGAGATGTTCAATCATTGTGCCAACGGAAAATGTGTGCAAAAATGGCAGAGTACTATAAATGTTGCGTTTAACATAAAGTAATCCACAGTGCTCATTAAGTTTCTTACAAAGTTTATTGAATGAAGATTCAAAAGAACCGCTTATTAGTTTTTAAAAGTAAAATGCTTCTGTGTTAAATAACTAAGCGTAACAATTATCACTGTCGTCATAACCTGCGCAGTAAAAGCTTCTAAATGCCAAGCTTCGACAAAAAGCTTCAGCAAAAAATAATTGACTACCAGGTTTAAAAAAAAGGAAAGAAAATATCGAAACAGCTGAACCCTGCCTCGCATGATAGAGGATGTAAAAACTACATATTTATTAAGAAAAAAACCTACTAAAAAACTGCCAATAAAGGATATGCCTAATGCAGCATTGTGCTGCTTTAAAATTATTAAGCCAAAATCTGCGGTTTCTTTGGTAAAAATGTAGTGGATACAAATGTAGTAAACCGTAAGTCCCATCAAAGTATTCCCACCACCGCAGGCAGCATAACGAAAGGTCTGTAGCGGCATCAGCCTTTTAAATGGCGGATAAAAAAAATCAATAATATTACTAAGAAACGTCAATGGGAATTTGAGATTTTTTTTATTTGAAATTGTTCTTTGACGAAAGACCAAGGACGATGGACCATGAACGACGGACCACGGAAGAGAGACAACGGATGATGGATCAAGGACGATCAACCACACTTTATTTTGTCTCTACACCCGACTTGCCACTAATCTCCCCCAATTCCCTCTAGCTTCTCCCCAATTCCTTCTAGTTACTCCCCACTTCCCACTAGCCTCTTACCACTTGCCTATGCATACAATTCCTCTTTCACTTCCTTCACTCTCGCATCTGCCAGATATTCATCGTAGCTCATCAATTTATCTATCATGCCGTTAGGCGTAATTTCAATAATACGGTTTGCCACTGTTTGCATAAACTGGTGATCATGCGTGGAAAGTCCAACCACGCCGGGAAAGTTTACCATGCTATCGTTGAATGCAATAATACTCTCAAGATCTAAATGGTTTGTTGGCTCATCTAGAATAAGCACATTCGGATTTTGCAACATCATTTTACTGAGCATGCAACGTACTTTTTCACCACCACTAAGCACATTGGTTTTCTTCAAAATTTCATCGCCTGTAAAAAGCATTTTACCCAAAAAGCCCCGTAAAAAATCTTCATCTACATCTTTTGTTTGTGGTGGTACATATTGACGAAGCCAATCCATTAAATTTAACTGGCTGCCTTCAAAAAAAGCTGTATTATCATTTGGTAGATATGCAGGTGTTATCGTTGTTCCCCAAGTTATTGTTCCGGTATCTGCTAAACTTTTTCCATTAATAACTTCAAAGAAAGTGGTCAATGCCATTGGATCGCGGCTTAGAAATGCAACTTTGTCTGTCTTCTGAATATCAAAGTTTAGGTTTTTGAAAAGGTATTTTCCATCCACTTTTTTTGATAGGTTTTCAACCTTTAAAATGTCATTACCGGCTTCTCTTTCCGGTTTAAAAATAATGCCCGGATACTTACGGCTGCTTGGAGTGATATCTTCAAAAACTAATTTGTCCAAGGCTTTTTTTCTGCTCGTTGCCTGTTTACTTTTACTTGCATTTGCAGAGAAACGTGCAATAAATTCCAACAAGTCTTTCTTCTTATCTTCTGCTTTTTTATTTTTATCTGAAGCTTGTCTTGCTGCTAATTGTGAGCTCTCGTACCAAAAAGTATAATTACCTGTATAAATTTTTATCTTGCCTTTATCTACATCCGCCACATGCGTACAAACTGCATCTAAAAAGTGGCGATCATGGCTTACTACTAAAACAATATTTTGATAATCTGCCAAAAAATTTTCTAACCAAGAGATCGTTTCAACATCCAAGTTGTTAGTAGGTTCATCCAATAATAAAATATCGGGATTTCCAAACAAAGCCTGTGCAAGCAATACACGAACTTTCAAATTCGCACTTATATCTTTCATCAAAATCTGGTGTAGTTCATCTTTTACACCAAGTTCGCTTAACAACGTAGCAGCATCACTTTCGGCAGTGTAACCGCCCATTTCCCCAAACTGCTCTTCCAGTTCTCCGGCTTTTATTCCGTCTGCTTCATTAAAATCTTCTTTTAAATAAAGGGCATCTTTCTCATGCTGAATTTTCCACATTTTCTCATGGCCCATTAGCACAGTATTCAACACAGTTGTTTCATCAAATGCAAATTGGTTCTGAGCCAAAACTGCCATTCTTTCTCCCGGCGAAATACTTACGGTTCCTTTATTAGGTTCTATCTCACCGCTTATAATTTTAAGAAAAGTAGACTTACCGGCACCATTTGCACCAATAACGCCATAGCAATTTCCTTTTATAAAACTCGTATTTACCTCATCGAACAAAACCCTTTTGCCATAAGCGAGGGTAACATTATTTACACTAATCATAATTATCTAAATGGGCGCAAAAGTACCAATAAAAAGAATTTAAGTGTGCATATATTAAAGATCAACAAAAATATTTTTAGGAAAAAGACAAATATCAGACTCATTTTTTTCATTTGAAGTATTACCAAATCAGTGCCATTAGGGTTTTTATATTCTTTTCATTATTTTTGAACACATGAGTATTGTAAAAAAGTTACAGGCGGCTGTAGTAAATAGTTTAACTAACCTTTATAACCAACCCTTTACAGACAAAGATTTTCAAATAAATCAAACAAAGCCTGAATTTGAGGGCGATTATACTGTAGTACTATTCTCTTTATTAAAGGCAACCAAAAAAAGCCCCGAAGAATTAGGTCAGCAACTTGGCAGCGAATTACTTCAAACTGAGCCGGAGATTTTCGTCAGTTTCAATATCATTAAAGGATTTTTAAATATAGTAGTAGCAGATGGCTATTGGTTAAAGTTGGTGACGAAACATTACGAAGATGTATGTTTTGGTAAACATGCACTGAATGGCAAAAAAGTAATGGTCGAATATTCTTCTCCGAACACAAACAAACCGATTCACCTTGGGCATTTGAGAAATAATTTTTTAGGATGGTCAGTTGCAGAAATTTTAAAAGCCTGCGGCTACAAAGTATTTAAAAGCTGTATCGTAAATGATAGGGGCATTCATATCTGCAAAAGTATGATTGCCTGGCAAATGTTTGCCGACGGCGCTACCCCACAAATTACCGGCACTAAAGGAGATCATTTTGTGGGTGAATATTATGTAAAATTTAATGATGAATACAAATTACAAGTAGCAGACCTTGTTGCAAAAGGTGTTACACAAAAAGATGCCGAGAAGCAAGCGCCCATTATGTTGGCAACCCAACAAATGCTGCAGGATTGGGAAGCCGGCAAACCTGAGGTTATTGATTTATGGAAGACAATGAATGGATGGGTGTATGAAGGTTTTGATGTGACTTATAAAAATATTGGAAGTGACTTTGATAAGACCTATTATGAGAGCAACACTTATTTACTGGGTAAAAAAATTGTCGAATTAGGCTTAAAAAAAAATGTATTTTATAAAAAAGAAGATGGCAGTGTATGGATAGATTTAACTGCTGATGGACTTGATGAAAAACTGGTACTTCGTAAAGATGGTACAAGCGTTTACATAACGCAGGATATAGGATTGGCTCAGCAAAAAAATGATGAGTATAATATTGATGAAAGCATTTATGTAATTGGTGACGAACAGAATTACCACATGAAAGTGCTGAAATTGATAGCACAAAAATTGGGTGTAGCCGCTGCAGATGCTATTCATCATTTAAGTTATGGAATGGTAGAACTACCTAGCGGCAAAATGAAAAGTCGTGAAGGCACCGTAGTAGATGCTGATGAGCTGGTAGATGAAATGATTAATACTGCACGCAGACATACAGAAGAACTGGGGAAAGTGAAAGACTTTACGAGTGATGAATTAGTGGAATTATATAATACCATTGGGCTCGGAGCAATGAAGTTTTATTTGCTACGGGTTGACCCCAAAAAGAGAATGATTTTTAACCCAGAAGAAAGTATAGATTTTCATGGCTTTACCGGTCCTTTCATTCAATATACATATGCAAGAATTCAATCCATATTAAGAAAAATTGGGAAAGAAGAAATGGGCGAAGAATTTTGGATTAATCAAAATCTATTGCCTCTTGAAAAGCAACTAATTATTTTTCTTGAAAAATACACAAACACTTTAGATCAGGCTGCTTACGAGTTAAACCCTTCCGTAATTGCAAACTACGTTTTTCATTTATCCAAAACTTTTAATTCATTCTATGTAGAACATTCCGTGGCCAATGCGGAGACTGAAGAAAAGAAGATATTGCGTATACATATATCCGTTATGACAGCAACCGTAATTAAAAGCGCTTTACAACTACTGGGCATTGCTGTACCAGAAAGGATGTAAACCAACGCAACAGTCATATTAATGATAAAAATCTATTGGATAAATTGGATATTCTTCCA
>JANXTN010000271.1 GCA_025352435.1 Ferruginibacter sp.
AGCATTTACGGAGGCAAGAAACGGAAAACTTTTGCAGTACGAAGCAACATATGTAAATGCTTTCGGTAAAATCATAACCATTTTATTTAATCTTAAACCCTTGTTTGATGATGAAGGCAGTGTAATTGCAATAATAGCGGAAGGCAGACCCATACAGGATATTGCAGATGCGAGAAAAAGACTGCAACAAAAAAATGAAGAACTCCAGCAGTTTGCTACGCTTGCCTCGCACGATTTAAAAGAACCCCTGCGAATGGTAAAAAGTTTTATGCAATTGTTAAAGAAAAATTATGCTCCAAAGCTGGATGATAAAGCAAATAAATACATTGATTTTGCAGTAGATGGTGCAGAGCGAATGACTGTTTTTATAAAAGATCTATTGGCATATTCAAATACCGGTAGTGATGAAATTCCTAAAGAAAATGTAGATACACAATTGTTGGTGGATGATATTGTGGCTATGCAAAAAGCAGTATTACAGGAAAAACATGCACGGATTATGTATGAAAACTTGCCAACAATTGTGGCACATAAGACTCCACTGGCATTGGTATTGCAGAATTTAATAAACAATGCGGTAAAATACCAGCCTTCAAATTCCAAACCCGTTATAAGCATCACCGCACAAGAAACAAAAGAGAACTGGCAGTTTGCAATAAAAGATAATGGAATTGGAATTGAAGAACAGTATCTTATAAAAATATTTGATCTTTTTAAAAGGCTTCACAATAATGCTGAATATAGTGGTACAGGAATGGGGCTTGCAACATGTAAAAAAATTATACAACAACATGGCGGTAATATTTGGGCAACATCTAAAGTAGGAGAAGGAAGTACTTTTTATTTTACCTTTATCAAACCAACCTTTTAAACATGACCCCCATCCATATATTACTTGTAGAAGATAATGAAGGCGATATTTTTCTTGTTACAGAAGCCCTTGAAGAACGCAAAATAGTAAACAAAATAAGTGTTGCGAAAGATGGTAAAGAAGCAATTGATTTTCTTGATAAAAAAGGTAAGTATGAAAATACTCTAATGCCCGATCTTGTTTTACTGGATGTAAATCTTCCAAAAAAAAATGGACATGAGGTATTGGAATATATAAAATCGAAAGAAAATCTAAAGCAGCTTCCTGTTATTATGCTTACTACTTCTTCTTCGGAAAAAGATATTTTAAGGGCCTATAAAAACCATGCTAACTGTTTTATTACAAAACCTGTTGATGTTGATAATTTTTTAAAAGTTGTTTTTAGTATTGAAAATTTTTGGATAAACATAGTAACACTCCCCGCTAACAATAGCAATGATAAAAGATAAAAAACCATATAACATTCTTGTTATAGAAGATAACCCTGGAGATTATTTGTTGGTAGAAGAATTTATAACAGAGCATATTTACCAGCCAAATATTAGCAATGCACACAATTTTAAAGATACTGTCGAGTTGCTAACCAATACCCAAAATTCGTTTGATGTCGTATTAATGGACCTTACATTGCCTGATAAAAGTGGTGAGGAACTCGTGGCAGAAATGGCATATTTTTTACCAAATTGCCCTATTTTAATTTTGACCGGTTATGCTGATATTGATTTTAGCATCCAATCTATCGCTTTAGGTTTTTCTGATTATTTATTGAAAGATGAACTGAATGCTGCAATGCTGTATAAGAGCATTATTTATGCAATAGAAAGAAAAAAAACTACTCAGCTTGTTGAAGATTCTGAAAAAAGATACAGTAATCTTTTTCATTTAAGCCCACAACCAATGTGGTTATACGATTGTGAAACTTTACAGTTTATACAAGTGAACAAATCTGCGCTCAATCATTATGGTTACACAGAAGAAGAATTCTTGGCTTTAAAAATTACGGATATCCGTACGCCGGAAGATGCTGAAAAAATAAAATTGGCACTGGAAAAAAGTCAGCGTGCAGGTGAGGTTTTATATACAGGAACCTTTAACCATTTAAAAAAGAATGGGGAACTAATAAATGTAGAAGTGTACAGTACAGGCATTACGGTAAATGAAAGACCATGCCGGTCGGTAATTGCTATTGACGTTACAGAGAGAAATGAGCACGAGCATAGAATTACGAAAGCTATTATAAAAACACAGGAAGAGGAACGTTATGAAATAGGTGGTGAACTGCACGACAACGTATGCCAGATACTTGCAACAAGTTTGATAAGCCTTGGAATGATGAAAAAATACATTGATCCAAACACAGAACAATGGTTCAACAATACAAAAGAGTATATTAACATGGCCTCTGATGAAATCAGAAATTTATCTCACAGACTTGCGCCTGCATTTTTTGAGGATTCTAACTTTGAGCTTGCTATAGAAATATTACTCAATTCTTTTAACGTCGCACATCAATATGAAATAGAATTACATTTTGATAATTCGATTGATCAGGCAGGCCTTAGCCTTGATTTGCAGTTAAACCTCTATAGAATTGTGCAGGAACAGCTTAGGAACATTTTAAAATATGCCAAGGCGAATAAAATAACACTGGTATTTTTTGCAGAAAACAACCTACTGGTTTTAAAACTTACAGATAATGGCGTAGGCTTTATAACCGATAAAATAAAATCGGGAATTGGTTTGGCAAATATGAAGAGGAGAGCCGAATTATTTTCCGGTCAGTTCTCAATTAAATCATCACCGGGTAATGGTTGTGAAATGACAGTGAGAATTCCAATGGATACAAAAAAATTACACAGGAGTTGAAACTGGTACAATTATATTTAAAATGCCCGGACAAATTTTCGCTGACACTTTTCTTACTCGGCCTTGGTATTCCCCGTCAATTTGAAAATGCGTTTTGTTTATCATAGTAACTTCCACAGATGTTGAAGGAATAATTTCTATTTTTTTTGGATTGAATATGCCGGGTTTTAAAATCATTTTTAGCAATGAGCCTATAGCCAATCTTCTTACAATAATTACTTCAAACATACCATCACTCAAACTTCCCTCAGGATTAATAACTGCACCCGTGCCATATTTACTAGCATTTGCTATTACAACCATAAATGCATTACGCCTTACCTCCTGGTCATTTGTTTTTATAATGGCCTGCATTTTTTCTTTATGCCAAAGAGTTTTTAAAATTACGAGAGCATAACCTAATTGGCCTCTTAATTTACCTTCATCAAAATGTTTTATTAAATGTGCATTTAAACCTATATCACTTAAATGAAGGCTATATTTATTACCGTTAATTTTTATTAAATCACATTTTCTTAAATGGGCTTCTGCAATTATTTTTAAAGCTTCAGATGGAGTTTCGGATATTTCTAGTTCTTTGGCCATACCATTTGCAGAGCCTGCTGGCAATATGCCAAGCGCTATATTTGTATTGGCAACTATATTGGCTAACATGGTAACCGTTCCATCGCCGCCCACTGCAATTACATATTTTGGCTGGTAGGTATTTATATGGTCTTTAATTTGTGTAAGAGTAAAATCTTTAGGAAGATGATAAATTTTAAAATTCTGATTTTTATCAAAAAAAAATTCATTTATCACATTATCCCAGTTGGTAGATTGATTTGTGCCCGAACTACTGTTTACAACAAATAAATATGATAACATTTACTGCATTAATTTTTTATAAAATAATATGACCAGCGGGGCAACTTACATACCAGAAAAAATTTCTTTCAACCAAAAAGTACAGTTTAAATTCTTTAAATTTTTTCGGCTGCAGAAAGGAGCTTCATTAAAGTTATACAAAGGGTTTGCAAATCACAAATCCTGCTACATTTATGGTCATGCGCTTTCCATTTCCCCAATCAAAAAAAAACATTTTCGAAATTTCTTTTTATACAATTTTATCGCACTTTTAAGGCTTTTTATGGTACGCCCTATAAAAAATGCGGTTGTAGTATTGCAATGGAAAAATAAAACTTATACTGCCAAGACTGCGGCAGATGGTTTTTTTAAATTTGAATGGGCGCATGAAGAACAGTTGTTGCCGGGGCTTTATGAAGTAGAAGCAATGTTGATGAAGAGAAACAGTACCAATATTGTTAAAGCAAGAATTTCAGGTACACTAATAGTTCCATCAGCTACAGATTATTCTTTCATATCTGACATTGATGATACGTTTTTAATTTCTCATTCATCTAACCTGCGAAAAAGACTTTTTGTACTGCTTACCGAAAATGCAAAAAGCAGAAAACCATTTGAAGGAGTTGTAACCCATTACAGGATGTTACATGGTGTTGATGATGCTGACCCTTCTGACAATGCTTTTTTTTATGTATCCAGCAGTGAATGGAATTTATATGATTACATAAAGGATTTTTTAAAAGAAAAGCAATTGCCCGACGGCGTTTGTTTATTAAATCAAATTAAGACCTTTTCAAAATTATTTTCTACCGGGCAAAATAACCACTCAGGAAAATTTACCCGTGTGGTAAAAATAATAGATGCTTACCCCTATCAAAAATTTGTTTTGCTTGGCGACGATTCACAGAAAGATATTGATATCTATGCTTCCATTGTAGAACACTTTCCGCAAAATGTGTATTGTGTTTATATAAGAAAAGTAGGCAGTTCCGAAAAATCACGTGTGCTTTTATTACAAAAATCCATAGAACAAAAAGGGGTTTTATTTTGCTATTTTTCACACAGTGAAGAAGCTATTTTACATTCCAAAAAAATAGGCTTAATAAAATAATTATGGCGATAAGATCATCTTATTTAAAAGGAATTATGTTGTAGCAGAGGAGTGAATCTCATTGTTTTTTTCCCTTTTAACTAGAAACCATTTTGCAAGCAAAAGCCAAATGATACCCAGGCAGAATGCAGCTATCACATCCGTTGCATAATGCAGTTTTAAATAAACTCTGCTGAAACCTACCAAAACAACTAAAATAAAACATGCTATAATAAGCAGCCACTTTAAAAACTGCTGCTTTACATTTTTGTAAATGATGTAAGCAATAATTCCATAAAAAGTTACACTGGTAAAAGTGTGTCCGCTCGGAAAACTATACCCATGCACTTTTGCTATTAAAGGTACAAGAGGTCTTTCTCTCTGTAAAAAAAATTTCATTAAAAACATTGCAGCTACGCTGGTGATAGAAATGGTTGCGATTTTATAAGCTGTTGATCTGTTGTTTTTGAAAAAAAGGTAAAATCCTATCAATAATATATTTGCAGGAAGTAAAAAATTTTGAGATCCAATAAACGTTATTACCTGCATAATTTTAGTGTGCAATGGGCTCACCCAAGGTTTTATATCTGCAAAAACCTTTTCGTCAAACGTAAAATTTTTATCATCAAAAATCATATCTGCCACGATAAATAATCCCCATAGGCATATTACAAAAAGAACAAACATCAGTAATACTGAAAGAGAAATTTCTTTTAAAAATGAGACTTTTTTATTTGTAGCCATTTTAATTTCAACTTTATGTTAGAGTTCTATTTTATTCCGTAAGTTTTATTCCCGTTTTTTCAAAAGTTATTTTCCTTTCTCTAAACAAATTGCCGGTGGTCATTTTAAAAGTTTTTTTACTCATTCCGAAAAATACATAAATATCTTCAGGATCACTCTTGTCATTGTACGGCAGGTATCCATTATTCTCTTTTAATAACCTCAAAACCTTGGCTGCTTCGCCTTCTACACGATCATACCCCATTTTACCTGCTACCACATCTATTCTATTATCCGGATATACTTTTTTTATATAGCCTTTAAATTTATCCCCCGTACCAATGGTCCTGTACACTTCATTTAAATGTAGTACCCCTGTGTGTTGGTTATTTATAATCATTAGGTAGCCAATATCTGTTCTTCTTAAAACTATCAAATCAACTTCTTCAGCTTCTGCAACCGTTAAATTTTCGTTGCTCAAAAACTGTTCTATTCTTTCCGTAGCAGCAGTACGGCCGGTTTGCTCATCTCTGTAAATTTTCACCAAGTATTCTCCCATAGGCCGCATTCCGGTTATTTGCTGACTCTTAGGTACAAACAAATCTTTCATCAATCCCCAGTCCATAAATGCACCTTGTTCCGTTACGGATACTGTTTTTAATTTTACAAAATTATCTACCACACCAAAAGGCTTTTGTGTAGTGGCTATAAGTCGGTCTTCACCATCATGGTAAACAAATACATTTAGCTCATCTCCTTCATTTAATCCTTCGGATACAAATCTTTTTGGTAACAATATTCCATCTGCTCCATCATCAAGATAAACACCAAAATCTACCTTCCGCAACACTTTCAATAAATTATAATCTCCTGTTTTAATCATTTGTTATTTCGTTATCCAAATAAAGGTAAATAACAAT
>JANXTN010000325.1 GCA_025352435.1 Ferruginibacter sp.
GCTGATGGGCTTCGAAAGATAGATCGCAAACTTGCCCTTGTAATGGCGAGCATTGCTCTCAACTGGCTATACTTCATGCAATAAAATTATTTAGCAAAATTATAAGAAAAAAAGGAGAACGAATAGGAAATCATAAGACAGGAGTCGTATATTTGTATGACAAACGTCGGTATATGAAAAAAGCAAAAAAAGCTACTGATTTACATGGAGAAGAAAAATTAAGTAAAGTAAACGAAGTAGCATTACTTTATAAACTTGCTACTAAAAATGTTTCCTTGAAGGAATTTACTTATCAGGATTTTAAAAAAGTAGCGGATAAAATTCCTTTTACCCAAGCTGAATGGTCAGATATTCTACACATCAGTGAACGCACATTGCAACGGTATGCAAAGGACAATCATTTGTTTGCACCCATAAATGCAGAAAGAGTTTTGCTCATAAACAAAGTTTTACATGAGGCACAAATCACCTTTGGTAAAAGCGAAAAATTTTATGATTGGATAAAAAGAAATCCGTACATGATGGAAGGGAATCTTTCAATTCAGTCTCTTTCTACATATGAAGGAATACAAAATGTTCTCACCCAATTAGGCAGAATTCAACAAGGTATTTTTGCATGACAGTCTACAGAATATGTAATCCTCAATTCAGCGATGATTTATCAGGCACAGGCTCAAAGATGTACGGTGGAAGGTGGAACTCTAAAGGTATTGCCATGTTGTACACATCTGAACATATATCGTTGGGGGTATTAGAAATGCTGGTACATAATCATTTCACAGATTTTGCTACGGAGTTAAGTTTGCTACACATCAACTTTGCAGACACAGTAGGTATAAAAGAGGTAAAAAACAACAAATTAAAAAAAGATTGGATAAACGATTTTGAATATACCCAGTTTATGGGTGATCAATTTATAAAAACGGGAATGTATGCAATTTTAAAAGTTCCTTCTGCTGTTATAAAGGAAGAACACAATTTTATAATCAATCCACTGCATACAGATTTTAAAAAGATTAAAGTAGCCCAAACAGTTTCCTTTAGCACAGATAAAAGATTATTCAGCATTTAATGAACAATGTTTATTTATTACTAGGCAGCAACATGGGCGATAGTGAGCAAATGCTTTCTACCTGTAGAAATTTTATTGAAAAAAAAATTGGAAATATTGAAACTGCATCTTCCATTTACAGAACTGCCGCTTGGGGGAAAGAGGATCAATCAGATTTTTTAAATCAAATAATAGTTACAAATACTAAATTGCCTGCCGAGAAAATTCTAGAAAAAATATTTTTAATTGAAAAAGAAATGGGCAGGATAAGAACATTTAAAAACGCAGCCCGAGTTATTGATATTGATATTTTGTTTTATAATGATGAAGTGATAAAGACCGAAACATTACAAGTGCCGCATCCACAAATACAGAACAGAAGATTTGTATTGGTTCCACTCTTGGAAATTGCTCCTCATTTTTTTCATCCGTCTTTGAAGAAATCTATAAGTGAGTTACTCCACACCTGCGCAGATACTTTGAATGTGCAAAAAATTTGATAATCTTTTTACAGTTTCCTTTTATTTTGCAACCGAGATGAATTATAATTTTATAACGATAGAGGGAAACATAGGGGCCGGCAAAACTACACTCGCACATTTACTCAGCAAACACTATAACGCAAGGCTTATATTAGAAGAGTTTGCAGAAAATCCATTTCTACCAAAGTTTTATGAAAATCCAAAACAGTTTGCCTTTCCGTTAGAACTGTTTTTTATGGCTGAGCGATACAAGCAGTTAAAAGATTTATTGCAGACAAAGGATATGTTCCAAAATGTAACAATTTCAGATTATCTATTCACAAAATGCCTGCTTTTTGCAAAAGTCAATTTGCCTGACGAAGAATTCAGACTTTATCAAAAGCTCTTTGAAATAATAAATCCACAAATCATTCAGCCCAATATTTTAATTTACCTACATACACCTGTAAATAAATTGCAGGAAAACATTAAGAAAAGAAACAGAAAATACGAACAACAAATCCCCAACGATTATTTGTTCAACCTCCAGGAAACCTACACCCAATACATAAAGCAGCATCATTTAAAAACATTGTTTGTAGATGCGTCCAATGCAGATTTTTTAGACAATCCTCTGCACCTGCAAACTGTAATTGATGCATTAGATAAAGACTATGAAGATGGACAGAATTTTCTCACCTTACCTTAATAAATGAACAACGATACCGATATAAAATTACCAAATGAATTCAAGCATTTTCTCAGTGCAAAATTATTTTTTACGCTTGGCCTAAGAATGATTTCAACGATTGTAATTTATCAAGTTTTTCATTTAGCAAATACATATATAGTAGGTCTAGCTGGACTTACAGAATTTTTACCTGCCGTCTTTTCTGCATTGTTTGCAGGACATTTTATCGATACGCACGACAAGAAAAAAATTCTTACGAACTCCTTCATTTGTTACGTGGTATGTGCTCTGGCGCTTGCAACAGTAAGCCTACCGAAATTAGATTTTTCCATCTCTACAAAACTGACCATCATTTTTATCACTGTATTTTTTACAGGCATCATAAGATCATTTTCTTCTCCCGCTGCAAGCAGTATGATAGCTGCGATTATTCCAAGAAATAACCTGCAAAAAGCCATATCGCTCAGCTCCTCTTCTTATTTAATTTCTTCCATTGCAGGGCACGCCACCGGTGGGCTAATCATAGCGTTAGCGGGCATTTCAAACGCATATTTTGTAAGTGCAGCACTTATTTTTATCGCAACTATTTCTGCATTTCAATTAAAATCAAAACCTCCGATCATTACTGAAAAGAAGGAACCGATCATTACTTCTATTAAACAAGGGTTCAATTTTGTATGGAAAAGCAAAACACTTTTAGGCGTAATTTCTCTTGATTTATTTGCCGTGCTTTTTGGCGGCGCCGTAGCTTTTATTCCGGAAATAGCAGAGCATGTTTTACATACAAATGCCATTGGCTATGGTTTCTTAAATGCTGCTATGGACATAGGTGCATTAATAAGTGTACTCATGTTGCTCGCAGTGCCCATGCGCAAAAAGCAAGGAATTAAAATGCTTTTGGC
>JANXTN010000326.1 GCA_025352435.1 Ferruginibacter sp.
CCCGAGAAGTAGAAGGAGAGGGCGTTATAGGTATACAACCTGTTATCAATCCCGCAGAAAAGTACGAGTACATCAGCGGATGTAATCTGAGTACGGATATCGGCAAAATGAAGGGAAGTTATCTGTTTGAAAACGTTTTGAATAAACGAACATTTTCTGTAATAATTCCCTCTTTTGAAATGTATACAGCTGCCAAATTAAATTAGGTAAAAATAAATATTTAAGTAATTTTACGATTTACTAATGCCCGTTAGGATTTACTTAACAAGCTCGTATATTATCTTTAAAATAAATAATAACAAACTGTACCTATAACAATGGCTAAAATCGTTTTCAACAATAAGGATAATACATTCTTTCAGGATTTAAGATCGAGTGTAGATAACTACTTCAAAGAAAAAAATATCAGCAAAACCGGAGATTGGAGACTATTTATAAAAACTTTTCTTTTAGTAGGAGGTGTCTTGGGTATCTATTTGGTTTTAATGAACGTAGAATTACAAGCGCTGCCGGCATTGTTATTATGTATACCCCTTGGCTTTTTAATGGCATCTGTTGGTTTTGCTGTAATGCATGATGCAAACCATGGCAGTTACAGCCCAAATTCTAAATTGAATGACTTTGTTGGTTTATCAGCAAATGCACTAGGCGCCAGTTCTTACTTCTGGAAACAAAAGCACAACATCATTCACCATACATATACCAACGTAGATGGTATTGATGATGATATTGCTAAGAGTCCAATTATTCGTCAATGTGAATCACAAAAATGGGTGCCTGCGCATAAAGTGCAGTATTTGTACATGCCTTTTATTTATTCTTTGTCGGTAATATTCTGGGTATTTATAATGGACCCTACAAAATATTTCAGTAGAAAAATAAACGGTACAGAATTGTGGAAGATGAGCACAAAAAACCATATAATTTTTTGGGCTACTAAAATTTATTATCTGACCGTATTCGTTGCATTACCAATCTATGTATGGGGCTTGGGTGGTTGGTTTGCAGGTTATATGGTTGCAAACATGACCTTGGGAATTACCCTTTCATTTGTATTTCAGTTAGCACACGTTGTAGAAAACACAGAATTTGAACATATTGCGTTAGATGAAACAAAACACATAGACACTGCATGGGCAGAGCATGAATTAAAAACAACCAGCAATTTCGCTATGAAAAGTAAAGTGATTTCGTGGTTTGTAGGTGGGTTAAATTACCAGATTGAGCATCATCTTTTTCCGAAGGTTAGTCACATACATTATCCTGAAATCAGCAAAATTGTACAGGAAAAATGTAAGCAATATAATATGCCTTACAATTACTACAATACACTTGGACAGGCTGTCGCCTCTCATTTTAGAGTTATGAAGGAGTTGGGAAAAAAGCCGGAAGAAATACAAAGCACACTTGCGTTAGTAGCATAGAAATTAGGTAGACTCAAGTCCAAAAAATTTGACGAGTAGATTGTTGAAAGCGTTAGAATGTATTATCGCCGCACTTAAAACATTGATGAGGTAAAAAAATAATTTTATTAAAAAGCCTTTGCATCCGCAAAGGTTTTTTGTTTGTTTGGCTTTTGCTCCTGCTTTAGGTATTTTTGCAAACTTATGACTGATCCGAAAAGATACTTGATTACCTCGGCGTTGCCTTATGCAAACGGACCTAAACATATTGGTCACCTTGCAGGGGCATATTTGCCTGCAGATATTTATGTGCGTTACCTGCGTGCCTTAAAAAAAGATGTTTTGTATGTGTGTGGAAGCGATGAACACGGTGCTGCTATTACCATGCAGGCTATGAAGGAAAAAACTACTCCGCAGACCATTGTAGATAAATATCATGCAATGCTGAAAAGCAACATGGCGGACCTTGGGATTTCGTTTGATATTTATCACCGCACTTCATCACCCATTCACCATAAAACTGCACAGGAATTTTTTACCATACTGAATGATAATGGTGATTTGGAGCAAAAAGAAACTGAACAGTTTTTTGATGAAGAAGCGCAATCATTTTTAGCAGACAGATATATAACCGGTACTTGCCCAATATGTGGTTATGAAAGTGCGTTTGGTGACCAATGCGAAAAATGCGGAACATCTTTGAGTCCGGAGCAATTGTTAAATCCACGAAGTACACTAAGCGGTAATACGCCAATAAAAAAAGCTACGACACATTGGTATTTGCCTTTGAATAAACATGAAGATTTTTTGCGCAAGTGGATATTAGAAGACCATAAGGAAGACTGGAAAGCCAATGTGGTAGGGCAATGCAAAGGGTGGATAGACATGGGTTTACAGCCACGTGCGGTAACGAGGGATTTAGATTGGGGTATAAAAGTTCCTAGAGAAGATGCTGCGGGCAAAGTGTTGTATGTATGGTTTGATGCACCCATTGGCTACATCAGCGCTACCAAGCAGTGGGCAATAGACAATGAAAAAGACTGGAAACCATACTGGTACAATGCAGATACAAAACTGGTTCATTTTATAGGAAAGGATAACATTGTGTTTCATGCAATTATTTTTCCGATAATGCTAAAATTGCATGGCAACGTATTGCCGGATAATGTGCCGAGCAATGAGTTTATGAACTTAGAAGGAGATAAGATGAGTACAAGCAGAGGATGGAGTATTGAGATGGAGGATTATATAAATGACTTTGTAAAAAAAGAAAATGGTGGCGACCAAATGGTAGATGCATTGCGTTACTATTTAACGGCCATTGCCCCGGAAACCAAAGACAGTGAATTTACATGGAAAGGTTTTCAGGATGCCGTAAATGGAGAGCTGGTGGCAGTGTTTGGCAATTTTATAAACAGGGCTTTTGTGTTGATGCACAAATTATGTGGCGGTAAAGTACCAAAGTTTCATAATGAAATAATGGACGATGCGGACAAGCAAATGCCGGAAGAAATAAAAATTACCAAACAAAAAATAGAGCAACATATTGAAGCATATAAATTTAGAGATGCGCAGGCAGAAGTAATAGACCTTGCCCGAAAGGGAAATAAATACATGCAGGATAAACAGCCGTGGATTGTTGCGAAGCAAACTGCGGACAATGGACAATTGACCACAGAAGCACAAGCCCTTGTAGATAACTGTATGCATATATGTCTGCAGCTAACTGCGAATCTTGCAATATTTATTAATCCATTTTTACCAAACGCAGCTAAGAGAATGAGTCTGATGATGAAGACAGTGGATAAAATGCTTGATTGGGAAAATGCAGGTTCAGTAAAGCTTTTGAGTGTTGGGTATTCATTGAGACCGCCGGAACTTTTATTTAGAAAAATAGAAGACACGGAGGTAGTAGAACAAATACATAAATTAAAAATTAAAAGTACAGCAATTAAAATGATGCCAGATAACGTACAACAGACCACGGACAATTCGCAAACTGCAGTTGACAAAGAACAGCCCGCAAATTCATTAAACGTTAAGGGAAAAGAGAAATCTGAAATCGCAGATCTGAAATCTGAAATCGTCTTCGATGATTTTGCAAAAATTGATTTGAAAGTAGGTACAATATTAAGTGCTGAGAAAGTTGAAAAAGCGGATAAGTTATTGAAGCTTGAAATTGATTTAGGCTTTGAAAAAAGAACGGTTGTAAGCGGAATAGCACTTCATTTCAATCCTGCTGATATTGTTGGAAAACAAGTGGTTGTGGTTGCTAATTTAGCTCCGCGCAAAATGCGTGGCATTGAAAG
>JANXTN010000357.1 GCA_025352435.1 Ferruginibacter sp.
GATTGATGGGCTTTGTAGGTGATACTTTTTATAGCTATGAAATAAATTCGTTTAATTTAAAAAGTTATAACCTGCCTGTGTTTTTTAAAGACTACATTGATATTAAAACAATGAACAGTAAAATTTATGTGCTGAAAAAAGAAGGGGTAGAAATATATGATTTGCTTTGATGATAAATCTTTATAATGGAATTTTTAGATAAATCAATATTGGATAATACAGTACGAAGTTATCTTGTAGTACTCTCCATTATATGTGTCGTATTGCTTTTTAAGAGATTGCTTTCCCACAAAATTGCATCGCTCCTTTTTTTGGTGATTAATAAGCAATGGACCACCCTTAAAAAAACAGATTTTGTATCTCTAACAATAAAACCTTTAAGTTGGTTATTGGTTATTGTTGTTTCAGATTTTGCTATAGAAAAATTAAATTATCCCACAGCATGGGATTTGAAATTGCATGGGATTTTATTAAACGATATTTTAGAAAAAATTGGAAACTCGGCAATTATTATTGCGGTATTTTATTTTTTAATAAGCCTTATCAATTTCATATCACTTTTACTTGAGCAGGATGCATTAAATGATGCTGATAAAAGTCATGGACAAATTGTAATATTTTTTAGAGACCTACTAAAAGTTTTTGTTGGTATAATAGGGCTGCTTTTTATTATAAGAACTGCCTTTAATCAAAATATTGGTACACTCCTCACCGGGTTAAGCATTGTTGGTGCAGCATTAGCACTTGCCGCAAAAGAAAGTATAGAAAATCTTATAGCATCGTTTATCATTTTTTTTGACAAACCTTTTTTTACGGGAGATACCCTAAAAGTAAACAATGTGTCCGGCACGGTAGAAAGAATCGGTTTGAGAAGTACACGTATTCGTACCAATGAAAAAACACTGGTTACGGTACCCAATAAACAAATGGTAGATAGCGTAGTGGATAATTTGAGCTTGCGCAACCAACGCCGTGCGGAAATAAAATTGGTACTCTCTGATAAAACAAAACCTGATCAGGTTCAAAATTTATTAGATGCCGTAAAGAATACACTTACAGAACTACAACATAACATTTTAAAAAGCACTGTGTTTGTAACAGATTTCGGCAAAGACGGAGTGACCATTACCATTGAGTATTTTACGGTAGCATTTAGTTTGCAGGAATTTAATACGCTGAAGCAAAAGGTAAATTTTAAGCTTATGTATTTAATGGAGGAGTTTCATTTGGAAATGTCTTCATCATCCAGCAATATAACCATCGTAAATGCTGATTCAGATACCGCACCAAAGCAACAGCCGATTTTATAAACCGGTTAAAATTTGACCAAGTTCCGTATCCCATTTTCCTGTCTTACCATATTCAACTACACGACCTACTTCTTTGCCATCTTTCATAACGATAATAGTTGGTACGTTGGTTATCTTAAACGCATCGGCAATGTTGCCCAAGGTTTTTTTACTTCTATCAACTGCATATAAACTGATATGGTTTTCAGAGAGTCCACTCTCTTCCTGAAGTTTAAAAAACTTGGGTAAGATAAATTGCGTATCCTCACACCAAGTCCCTCCAAACACTACATATTGTACTTTATCTTTTGTATTGGTCATAGCAGTTGTTACTGCAACATCAGGCTTATAACTGCTCTGATTTCCCCCATACCAGCTAGCAAATACAACATTCCCTGCTATATCATTTTTAGCGACAATTCCCTTTAAAATGGTAACATTACTTTTATCTACCTCAGTAGTAAAAGGTTTTTGAGCGTTTGCACATGTAAAACCTAAGGCGATAATTCCGGCAAGTAATAACTTCCTCATATTAATAATTTTTGTAAAAATAAATACAAAGCATTTTAATAAAAACACAAAATTTGAGTCACAAATAAAACCATTACAAACACTGTGTTACAACAAACTTGATAAGCGGGTTTTAGTGAATGCAGACTCAGAATACGGGATTTATAAGCTCAGTTTTAAATCAATTAAAAAAAGCTTGGTACGCTGCAGTTCTTCAATTACCGCAAATATTTCATCACCCTTTTTATTCTTCCTTAAAAAATCATTAGCACCTTGAATAGTGTATTTTTTTTCTCTCAGTAAATGATGAATCAATTTTAAATTTTTTACATCTTCAGGGCGGAAATGTCTGTCTCCTTTCCTACCTAGTTTTGGTTTCAGGATATCAAATTCTTTT
>JANXTN010000377.1 GCA_025352435.1 Ferruginibacter sp.
GTGGAGCAAGTCAGAGGAAATTACCGCACTCATAGTAGACTACATCAAAGCATATCCTAAATGGGAACTAAGTCTTCAACTGCACAAATACATAAACGTACCATAGAAGGTTTGATAGGAAATTATAGGGGACATTACCCGTAGTAACTTGTGACAAAATCCTTATCGCCTGCAACCAAATGCCTCTTCTAACATAATAATAACAGATAGATCGTCTTTGCTGTACCTTTTTTATTATAATAACTTACAACCTGAACTATTTACTTGAATGATCTACTATTCCTCAGTTATTTAAATATCCAAACTTTCACAAACCATTATTATTAGAAAATATATCTTCAACATTATTAAATATGGATAATGATAGATAAAAAGACCGGACGTTTTTGTTTGATGATAATGTTTATTTTAACTGTAAATATTGTCACTGCGCAATGGTACGATCCTGAAAAGGTAAATAAAAAAGCAGTAGTTTTTTACGAGACTGCTTATCAGGAAGCAATTGATGGCAAATATGCTGCGTCTATCACCCACCTTGCAGATGCTTTAAAAGCCGATCCGAAGTATTTAGATGTTTACCTTTCCCGTGCAGGCATTTATGCTAATATGAAAAATTATCAGGCTTCAGTCACTGACTTTGAAACTGCTTTTTCTAAAGATTCAGTTTATGCTGCAACCTTTTTATTGCCCTATTCTATCTCGCTTGCAGGCATTGGTAATTTTGAAAAAGCACTTGAAAAAGTGATTAGTTTCCTTGCCACACCTAAATTAAACCAACAAAGTATTAAGGCCGGTAATTACAGAAAAAGCACTTACGAATTTGCCTTGCAGTACAAGCAAAAATCAAACATAAAGAACTATTTGTTTAACCCACAAAACATGGGTGATAGCATCAACTCTACGGCATTGGAATACTTACCTTCCTTAACGGTTGATGGCAATAAAATGATTTTTAATAAACGCATAAATGGTGATGAAGACTTTTATGAAAGCAATAAAATAAATGGTGTCTGGCAGAAGGCAAAACCCATTGCGGGTAAATTAAATACCAACTTTAATGAGGGCGCACAAAACATTTCGCAGGATGGTGAATGGCTCATTTTCACAGGTTGTAATTATCCGGAAGGTTTAGGCAGTTGTGACCTTTACATTTCATATAAAAACAAAAATGGTGAATGGAGTGAGGCAGAAAATATGGGCAGAATTATTAACTCAGATGCCTGGGAATCAGCACCTTCTTTATCACCGGATAAAAGAGACTTATATTTCTCCAGCACAAGGCCGGGTGGTTACGGTGGGTCAGATATTTGGGTATCGCACAGAACAGAAAATGGCCGTTGGCAAAAACCTGAAAACTTAGGTCCAACAATCAATACAGTTGGTGATGATGGTTGCCCGTTTATACATGCAGATAACCAAACACTCTACTTCAACAGCAATGGTCATGCGGGTTATGGCTTAAGCGATCTTTTTGTAAGCCGTAAAAATGAAAAAGGCGAGTGGCAAACTGCATCCAATCTTGGTTATCCAATTAACACCATAGACGATGAAGGTTCATTGGTAGTTTCAGCGGATGGTAAGACTGCTTTTTATGCAAGTGATAAAGGCGATTTTAAAAATGGTTTAGACTTGTATACTTTCGAATTGAGAGAAGATATTCGGGCACAAAAAACGTCTTGGGTAAAAGGGAAAATCTATGATAAAAAAACAAATACCGGGCTTCCTTCTTCTGTTGAATTGACAACCATTGATTCGGGTTATGTGCTTTCAAAATTAAGAACAGATGAAGAAGGAAATTACCTCACCACATTGCCACAAGGCAAAAGTTATGCATTCTCTGTAAACAGAAAAGGCTACCTTTTTTACTCAGAAAATTTTGCCATGCAGGCAAATCAAAATGATTCACCAATGGTTGTAAATATTGGTCTCCAACCTTTAGAAAAAGGTTCATCTATTATCTTAAAAAATATATTCTTCGATACCAAAAAATATGACCTACAACCCACTTCTTTTACAGAATTAAATAAGGTGGCAGAACTATTGAAAGACAACCCATCGCTCACGATACAAATAAGCGGTTACACAGATAATGTAGGTAAACCTGCGGACAATCTTTTATTAAGTGTGAACCGTGCGAAAGCAGTAATTACCTATTTGCAAAGCAAGGGCATAGAAAGCAAAAAGCTTGTGGGTAAAGGTTTTGGTGAAGCAAATCCTATTTCATCAAATACTTTAGAAAGCGGTAAATCTCAAAACAGACGAACAGAATTATCAATTATTTCGAATTGATTGTATAATATTGTCACGATTTATGCAATCAGATTTACTCTATCAAATAGCGCTAACACTTGTACCAAACATTGGAGATGTACGAGCCAAAGCTTTAATAGAAACATTCGGCGATGCAGCCGGCATTTTCAGCACACCCAAAAAACAATTAGAAGCCATTGAAGGCATTGGCACAATAGCAGCAAATTCTATAAAAGATTTTGACGATTTTAAAGCCTGCGAAGATGAAATAAAGTTCATTGAGAAGCATAAAATCACACCGCTGTTTATTGCTGATGAAGAATATCCACAACGTCTATTAAATTGTTACGACAGCCCTACCCTACTGTATTACAAAGGCAATGCAGATTTAAATACAACTAAAATTGTCTCTGTCGTAGGCACAAGAAATAATTCTGATTATGGCAAATCGGTTTGTGAAAATCTTATGCAAGACTTAGCCGACCAAAATGTTTTGGTCATTAGTGGGCTTGCATTTGGGATTGATAGTATCGCCCACAAAGCGGCTCTAAAAAACAACTTAAAAACGGTGGGTGTAGTCGCACATGGACTTGATAAAATATATCCTGCACAAAATAAATCGCTTGCAAAAGAAATGCTTTCGCATGGCGGCTTGCTCACAGATTTTATGAGCGGTACTAACCCGGATAGACAAAACTTTCCCCGCCGAAACAGAATAGTAGCAGGCATTTGCGATGCCCTCGTTGTGGTAGAAAGTAGCAAAAAAGGAGGCTCACTCATCACCGCAGAACTGGCAAATAGCTATAACAAAGATGTGTTTGCAATACCCGGCCGGGTAAATGATCTACGAAGTGAAGGGTGTAACTATCTCATCAAAAACAACAAGTCTTTGCTCATTACTTCTGCCGATGATTTGCTACACATCATGAACTGGAAGGATGAACCCAAGAAGGTAAAAAAGCAACGGGAGCTATTTATAGAACTAACGCCCGAGGAAAAAATCATTACAGATATTCTTGCGCAGCAGGAAAGTATTCAAATAGACCAGCTATATTTTAAAAGTGGCTTAAGCAGCAGTGCCGTTGCTAATGCATTATTAATGCTTGAAATGCAGGGTGTGGTAAGTATGTTGCCGGGTAAAGTTTTTAAATTAATCTAGCATATCTTTCGAGGCGTTGTGAACGTACGTTCATAATTTACTGGCATTATTCATAACTCAAATTATTTCATTTGTGCAATTCCTTTATCTTTGCCTATGCCAACAAAAAAATCTCCTACAGCACCCATTTCAAGTAAATTTTTCGGCGAAGGACTTACGTTTGACGATGTACTTCTTGTGCCCGCTTACTCCCAAATACTTCCACGAGATGTGAGCATACAAACGATGCTTACAAAAAAAATAATGCTTAATGTACCCATGCTGAGCGCAGCAATGGACACCGTGACAGAAGCCAAGTTAGCCATAGCTTTAGCAAGAGAAGGCGGGCTTGGAATTCTTCATAAAAATATGGGAATTGAACAGCAGGCAGATCAGGTAAGAAAAGTAAAAAGAAGCGAAAACGGCTTGATACTTGACCCTGTAACATTATTGCCCGATGCCACTATTGGCGAAGCTTTGCGCCTAATGAAAGAAAACCGGATTGGGGGTATTCCAATTGTAGATGCACAACACAAACTCGTTGGTATTTTAACCAACAGAGACCTCCGTTTTGATATAAATAAAAAGCTGAAAGTTAGCGAGGTCATGACGAAAGAAAACCTCATTACTGCACCAGAGGGGACCGATCTTAAAAAGGCAGAACTCATTTTCAGAAAGAATAAAATTGAGAAACTACCTGTGGTAAATAAACAAGGTAAACTCATTGGCCTTGTAACCTTTGGTGATATTCTTAAATTAAAAAGTCATCCCAATGCCATTAAGGATTCTTTCGGCAGATTGCTTGTTGGAGCCGGTGTGGGTATAACTTCAGACACACTGCAAAGAGTAGAAGCGTTGCATAAAGAAGGTGTAGATATTATTTGCCTAGACAGTGCACATGGCCATACAAAAGGCGTGATTGATATGCTAAAGGCAATCAAAAAAACGTACAAGAACTTAGATGTTATTGCAGGTAATATTGCAACAGCCGCAGGTGCAAAAGCTTTGGCTGATGCTGGTGCAGATGCAGTGAAAGTGGGTATTGGTCCGGGTTCTATATGCACTACCAGAGTAGTTGCAGGTACAGGTGTACCGCAAATTACTGCAGTGTTGGAAGCTGCTTCCGTTCTTAAAAATAAAAATATTGGTATCATAAGCGACGGTGGTATTCGCTACACCGGCGATATGGTGAAAGCTATTGCCGCAGGTGCTACTTGTGTAATGATGGGTAATGTTTTTGCAGGCACAGAAGAGAGTCCCGGCGAGACAATTATTTACGAAGGGCGCAAGTTTAAACAATACCGTGGGATGGGTTCACTTGGTGCAATGGCGCAAGGCAGCAGCGATCGATATTTCCAGGATGTGGAAGATGATATTAAAAAATTCGTGCCTGAAGGAATCGAAGGTCGTGTGCCATTCAAGGGCAGTCTGCAGGAAGTTGTACACCAATATACCGGTGGCTTAAAAGCTGGTATGGGTTATTGCGGTAGTGCAGATATAAAAGCCTTGCAGATAAAAGGGCAGTTTGTAAAAATTACAAATGCAGGTATGAGAGAAAGTCATGCGCATGATATTGCCATTACAAAAGAAGCACCTAATTATAGCAGGTAATGCCATTAATACTCTTTTCATTTACGCGAAGTTATTTGCCCAAAAGCTGTGCTTTTGTCCAAGCTAAAACCCAGCTATGGTTAGCATCTTTGTGTCACTCACTTGTACGGCATACCTTTATTGAACATTTCTTGTGCAGTAGATTATGAAAAAAATATTATCTCGAGTCTTACTACTTTTTTTGGTTGTGGTCTTACAATCAAATTGTATTCAGGCACAGGATAGTTCCCGCATTCGTATTTCTCTTTTAACCTGCACACCAGGGCAGGAATTGTATTCAATTTTTGGTCATAGCGCACTTAGAGTTATTGACAGCAACAGTGTTACAGACCATGTATACAACTTTGGTACTTTCAATTTCGACGATCCAGGCTTTTATATAAAATTTGTTAGAGGGCAACTTAGGTATTTCGTAAACGTAGAACAGTTTGAAGATTTTAAGTTCAGTTACATCACGGAGAACAGAGGAATAACTGAACAGGTTTTAATTTTTTCTGCAGAAGAAAAAACAGCAATACATCATGCATTAACTGAAAATATAAAAGAAGAGAACAAGTATTACATTTACGACTTCTTTTTTGATAACTGTACCACAAGGCTGCGGGATATT
>JANXTN010000378.1 GCA_025352435.1 Ferruginibacter sp.
AAAAGAGGACCATTTTATAACAGTGGAAATTATTATCAGGAAATATTTTGCGATCCTAAAGACATAAACAAAGTTTATGCAATGGACACTTATGCAAAAGTGAGTATTGACGGAGGAAAAACATTTACCAATATTGGCGAAAAAAATAAACATGTTGACAACCATGTTATATGGGTTGATCCTTCTAATACACAACACATGATTGAGGGGTGTGATGGTGGTTTGTATGAAACCTATGACGCTGCTCAAAACTGGAATTTTAAAGCAAATTTGCCCATCACGCAATTTTATAAAGTATCGTTAGATAATAGTTTTCCTTTTTACAATGTATATGGCGGAACACAGGATAATTTTAGCTTGGGCGGACCAAGCCGTACGAGGAGCGAAAATGGAATTGTTAACAGCGATTGGTTTATAACGCAGGGTGGCGACGGTTTTGAAAGCCAGGCCGATTATGTAGATCCAAATATTGTTTATGCAGAATCTCAATACGGGGGAATTGTTAGGTACGATAAAATTACTGGTGAGAAAGTGAACATTCAACCTGCAGAAGCAGCAGGCGAACCTCCTTTAAGATGGAACTGGGATGCGCCAATGCTGATCTCCAAGCATGATCACAAACGCTTATACTTTGGTGCAAACAAAGTTTACAGAACAGACGACCAGGGTAATACATGGAAAACTATCAGTCCTGAAATGAGCAGAGGAATAGACAGAAACAGATTACCGGTAATGGGTAAAGTCTGGTCTGTTGATGCAGTTGCAAAGAATCAGTCAACAGATGTATATGGACAAACAACAAGCATTGCAGAATCTCCTTTGGATGAAAATATTTTATATGTTGGTACAGATGATGGACTTATTCATATTACAAATGATGGTGGAAAAAACTGGAGCAAAGTGGACAATATTTCTGGAGTGCCAGAAAGGACTTATGTAAATAAAATTATTGCTTCATCTATAAATAAAAATGTTGCTTATGTAGCATTCAATCATCATCGTTACGGCGATTTTAAACCATATCTTTTCAAAACAACGGATGGTGGAAAAACTTGGGTACCCATTCAAAATAATTTGCCTGCGAGAGGCACTGTTTACTGCGTTGCCGAGGATAACGTAAATCCTGATTTGTTATTTGCGGGTACAGAATTTGGAGTTTATTTTTCTATTGATGGTGGAGGTAGCTGGACACAGTTAAAAGGTGGGTTACCAACATTGGCGGTTAAAGACATGGAAATACAAAAGCGTGAAAGTGATTTGGTACTTGCAACTTTTGGCCGTGGCTTTTATGTGTTAGATGATTTTTCTCCGTTAAGAAATTTGAAGAAAGAAGATCTACAAAAAAATGCTTTTATCTCCCCCATCAAAAAAGCCTGGATGTATATGGAGTCTACTCCTCTAGGTGTGAGAGAAAAAGGGTTTCAGGGAGAAGGATATTGGAACGCACCTAATCCGAAACCCGGTGCAGTTTTTACTTATTTTATTAAAAACGATATTAAAACTCTAAAAGAAAAAAGACAATTTGCAGAATCTGAGAAGATAAAAAAAGGCGAAGCACCTTATTATCCGACGATGGATTCATTAAGAATGGAAGACGCACAACCCGCACCATATCTGTTATTTACAATTTCAGATGATCAGGGAAATGTTGTAAGACGATTAAGGACGGTTGCAAAAAAAGGCATCAACAGAATTACCTGGGACTTTAGAGGTGATGCAAAAAATGCCATTAATTTTTCTAGCTCTGATGAGGCTGATGTGTTTAATGCAAGAACCCGTGGAATTTTTGTAGTGCCGGGTAATTATAATGTTACCATGAGCAAATTTGAAGATGGAAATTTTACAGAACTAGTACCGCTTCGGCCATTTACTATAGAGTCATTAAACATGGCAGCATTACCGGTTACAAACATAAAAGCCATTGCAGAATTTGGAAAAAAAGCATCTGAACTCAAGCGTGCTTTTGATGGCACTATAAATTATCGCACAGAACTTGTCACAAAATTAAAATTCCTAAAAGAAGCTGCTTTACAAACTTCTTCTGCAGATGCCGCTGTAATTAAAAATATTTTTGAGTTAGAAAAAAGACTCGCAACTGTTGATGTAGTTTTAAACGGAGATGAAGCATTAAGCAGAAGAGAATTTGAAGTACCAACATCTGTAGGAGCAAGAATTAATGAGATTATGCAAAATTTGATGAGCACTACCTCTTCCCCAACAAATTCCTATGTGGGTTCTTATTCGGTAGCAGCGCAGCAATTTTCTCCAGCGCTTGCAGAAGTTAAAGCAATAGGCGAAGAGATTAAAAAAATAGAATTGATGCTTGACCAAAAAGGAGCGCCTTACACTCCGGGAAGAATTCCGGAATGGAAAATGCAATAGCCTGATTAATAATTTTTTTGAATTAGGATTTAAATTTCAATCGTGCGCAAAATATGAACATAATAAAAACACATCCTGTAAAAGAGCTTGGCTATAATTTTATAGAGAGCAAGTACATTCCGGATGGGGAAAATGAATACCATATCAGAAATATTCAAAACGATGGAAAGCAGTACAGATCACTCACAATGGCAGAACTGGATACATTGGTTCTCAATAGAAATACATCTGACAACTGGAATAATATATTAGTTGCTGAACAGTTTAATGCAGCGCTTATAAAAAATTGTAAATTTTATGGACTGGTTCGCATCGGTTTTTTAGAGCCGGGTTACAAAGAATTTCATGATTTTCGTATGCCTGTTGGAATTTATAATAGTACTATCATCAGTTGTGATTTGGGCGATAACATTTGTATAGATAATGTGGCTTACTTAAGCCATTGTATTATTGCAAGTAATGTTATGATTGCAAATGTAAATGAACTTGCAACTACAGATTATTCTAAGTTTGGAAATGGTATAATTAAAGAAGGGGAAAATGAAAGCGCAAGAACCTGGGTGGAGGTTTGTAATGAAAATGGTGGCAGAAGTATTTTACCTTTCAATGGAATGTTACCCGGTGATGCTTTTATGTGGAGCAAATACAGAGATGATGAAAAGCTTATGAGCCAGTTCAAAAAGTTTACCCAAAAAGAATTGGATAGTAAGAGAGGTTATTATGGCAAAATAGGAGAACGCACTGTAATAAAAAACTGTGGTATTTTAAAAGACGTTTGGATTGGTAGTGACGCATATTTAAAAGGTGCCAATAAAATTAAAAATGTCACCATTAATAGTGATGCGCAAAGAAAAACGCAAGTGGGCGAAGGTTGTGAATTGGTAAATGGAATTGTAGGGTTTGGATGCAGAATATTTTATGGCGTAAAAGCGGTACGTTTCATCTTAGCTTCTCACTCACAATTAAAATATGGTGCCCGGTTAATCAATTCTTATTTAGGAAACAACTCCACAATATCCTGTTGTGAAGTATTAAATTCATTGATATTTCCCAATCATGAACAGCATCACAATAACTCATTTTTATGTGCCGCATTGGTGATGGGGCAGAGCAATATGGCTGCCGGTGCTACAATTGGGAGTAACCATAACAGCAGAGGTGCAGATGGGGAAATACAGGCAGGACGAGGGTTTTGGCCTGGGCTGTGCGTAAGTTTAAAACACAATTCTAAATTTGCATCGTTTACAATCATTGCAAAAGGTGATTTTCCTGCAGAGCTAAACATTACTATTCCTTTCAGTTTAGTCAGCAATGATGTAGCGAATGATCAGTTAGTCATAATGCCTGCATATTGGTACATGTACAATATGTATGCGCTTGAACGCAATGCATGGAAATATAAAGACAGAGATAAACGAACAGAAAAAATTCAGTTTATTGAGTACAATTATTTAGCGCCAGATACTATTAATGAAATATTCACTGCACTATCGTTTTTAGAAAATCTTACACCTGAAAAAAATGATACGGCTACCGCAATTGGCTTAGAAAATACGAATAGAATCACCACGATTATTAAAGTTCCACAATCAATAAAAATTTTTAAAGAACTAATACAGTATTACGGTGTGTGTGTTTTAATTTCTCATATATCTAAAAATAATTTTAAAAACTTTGAAGAGGTAAAAGATTCGATACGTGTTGTGGTGTCAAGAAGTGAATGGTTAAATGTGGGCGGACAGCTTATGAAATCATCTACCTTAAAAAAATTAAAAGATGATATAAATACCGGCAAATTAGAAAGCTGGGATAAGGTACACATCCGTTATAAAGAAATTGGAAAAGAATATGATGCAGATTTGTTAGAACATGCGTTTTGTTCGTTGCTGGAAATATTAAATATTACAGGCAAACAATTTACAGTAGAATTATTCAAAAAATTATTAATTGAGACAATCTCTACGAAACAATGGATGACGGAAGGAATTTTAAAATCTAGAGAGAAAGATTATACAAACCCTTACCGTAAAATGGTTTATGAAAACAACTTAGAAATGAATCTAGTATTAGGAAGTTTAGAAGACAACAGCTTTATTCAAAGTCAGTTTGAAGCTTTGGAAAACTATAAAAAATTGGTTGCTGAAATAAATAATAAATATTGTTCTAAATAAATACAGTTAGCTTTTATTTACAAAATTCAAAAGATAAATAATAGCAAGTTCATATCCCTTTAATCCCAGACCGCTTATTACCCCTGCACATTTTGCAGAAACGTAAGAATGTTTTCTAAAATCTTCTCTTGCAAAAATATTGGATATATGAACTTCCACAACGGGTGCAGATATTGCCGCTACTGCATCCCCTATTGCAACCGATGTATGAGAGTAACCGGCCGGATTAAATATAATTCCATCATAAGAAAATCCACATTCCTGAATTTCGTTTATCAACGCTCCTTCTACGTTGCTTTGAAAATATTTAAACTCAATGTCAGAATATTTCTTAACCAAGTCTTCAAAAAACGAATCAAATGTTAGGCGCCCATAAACATCAGGCTCCCTCTTACCAAGCAAGTTTAAATTTGGCCCATTTATGATCGCAATCTTCATATCTTATGTTTGTAATTTTTATTAAATAGTCAAACTTAAAATTTTTACTTCTTCATCATCTCTACAAAATCATCAAATAAATACCTGCTGTCATGTGGGCCGGGTGTGGCTTCAGGATGATACTGTACAGAAAAAGCTTTTTTGTTTTTAACCCTGATTCCTTCAATGCTGTTGTCGTTCAAATTTATATGTGTAATCTCAATATGCTCGCTGTTTTTAATTGATTCTGCATCTACACCAAACCCATGGTTTTGGGTTGTTATTTCACTTTTGCCTGTAACAATATTTTTTACCGGATGGTTTAATCCTCTATGACCGTGATGCATTTTAAACGTAGGAATACCATTGGCTAATGCCAACAACTGATGGCCTAGACAAATTCCGAAAAGTGGCTTATCAGCTGCTAAAACTTTTTTTACCGTAGCAATCGCATAATCCATTGGCGCAGGATCTCCCGGACCATTGCTGATAAAATATCCATCCGGAGCAAAAGCTTCCATTTCCTTAAAACTCGTCTTTGCATTAAATACTTTTACATAAACGCCCCGCTCTACTAAGCAGTTCAAAATATTCTTCTTAATACCAACATCCAAAACAGCAACTTTTATGTTACTTTTCTCATCTCCCAAGGTGTATGTTTCTTGGGTACTCACAACAGACGCTAATTCCAGTCCAGCCATAGAAGGTATGGAATTAAGTTGTGTCTTCAACGTTTCTATATCTGATATCTCAGAAGAAATAATACAATTCATCGCTCCTTTTTGGCGCACATGTTCAACCAATGCTCTTGTATCTACGCCATTAATGGCAACCACATTCTGTTTTTCAAAATAAGATTGTAAAGAATCTTCTGCCATAAAACGGCTGAATTTTT
>JANXTN010000200.1 GCA_025352435.1 Ferruginibacter sp.
GCGGGTATTTTAACCCAAGAAAAAAGCGATTTAATAGGTAAAGTATGTGATGAAATATTGGAAGGTAAATTAGATGAATATTTCCCTTTGGTAGTATGGCAAACCGGAAGTGGTACCCAAAGTAATATGAACGTAAACGAAGTGGTTGCCTACCGTGGCCATGTTTTAAATGGCGGTAACCTCGCTGACAAAGAGAAATTTCTTCACCCAAATGATGATGTAAATAAAAGCCAGAGCAGCAATGATACTTTTCCAACAGCTATGCATATTGCCGCTTGCAAAATATTGAATGACGTAACAATACCAGGCATAAAAAAATTAAGAGATACACTTCATGCAAAGTCGCAGGAATACATGCACGTTGTAAAAATTGGTCGTACACATTTTATGGATGCTACACCACTTACGGTTGGCCAAGAAATTAGTGGATATGTTTCGCAATTGAATCATGGCTTGCGTGCCATTAACAATGCATTGCCACACCTTAGCGAACTAGCGCTTGGCGGTACAGCTGTTGGAACAGGAATAAACACGCCGGAAGGTTATTCGGAGAATGTAGCAAAACATATTGCGACTCTTACAGGTTTACCCTTTGTAACTGCAGAGAATAAATTTGAAGCCTTAGCTGCGCATGATGCTATTGTAGAAATGCATGGTGCTTTAAAAATGATCGCTGTTAGCTTAATGAAAATTGCAAATGATATCAGAATGTTATCTAGCGGCCCGAGAAGTGGAATTGGCGAAATTTTTATTCCCGATAATGAACCCGGCTCATCTATTATGCCGGGCAAAGTAAACCCTACGCAATGCGAAGCGCTTACAATGATTGCGGCACAAGTAATGGGCAATGATGTTACCATCAGCATTGGTGGCAGCAATGGTCATTTTGAATTAAATGTTTTTAAACCTGTAATGATTTATAATTTCTTACACAGTGCAAGGTTGATTGGAGACGGTTGCGTTTCTTTCAACGATAAATGCGCTGTAGGCTTGGCACCTATTGAAGCAAATATTAAAAAGCATGTAGATAATTCATTGATGCTTGTAACAGCTTTAAATACAAAAATTGGATATTACAAAGCTGCGGAAATTGCACAGACCGCACACAAAGAAGGAACTAATTTAAAAGAGATGGCCATCAAACTTGGCTATGTTACTGCAGAGGATTTCGATAAGTGGGTAATACCTGCAGAGATGGTAGGAAAAATATAAACGCAATTATCTTATCTGATGAAAATCCTAATTGCATATCAAGGTTTAATTCCTGTAACAAGTTATGGTGGTACAGAAAGAGTAATTTGGTATTTAGGAAAGGAACTTTCTAAGCTTGGTCATGCTGTAACTTTTCTGGTGAACAAAGGTTCTTATTGTGACTTTGGTAAAATCATTTTTATAGACCCAACACAATGTTTAGCTGATCAAATTCCTGAAGAAATTGACATTGTTCATTTTAATTTTTTCCCGTCAGAACAAATTACAAAGCCATACATAATAACGATGCATGGCAATATTAATGATGATAGAAAATTTGATTTAAATACTATTTTCGTTTCTGCTAATCACGCAGAGCGCTTTGGTAGCAAAGCTTTTGTTCATAATGGTCTAGATTGGGATGACTATCAAAAACCTTCTTTAAATAATGCAAGATCACACTATCATTTTTTAGGAAATGCCGCATGGCGTGTAAAAAATGTACGAGGTGCTATCCAAACCATTCAACAAACAAAAAAAGAAACTTTAAAAGTTTTAGGTGGCACGAGGCTCAATATAAATATGGGTTTTAGATTTACGCTTAGTCCGAGAATTTCTTTTTATGGAATGGTTGGCGGTACAAAAAAATTTTCCCTGCTTAATGGTTCTAAGGGATTAATATTTCCTGTGCGATGGCATGAGCCTTTTGGGCTAGCTATTACAGAAAGTTTGTTTTTTGGTTGTCCCGTATTTGGAACTCCTTATGGTTCACTGCCAGAAATAGTTAGTAGCGAGGTTGGATACCTGTCATCCAAAAGTGAAGAATTAAAAGAAGCAATTGAAAATGGAAATGCTTTTTCAGGAAAAGTTTGCAATGAGTACGCAATAGAGAATTTCAATTCTAAAAAAATGGCGTTAGAATATTTAGTGAAATACAACGCAGTTTTTAGTGGAGAAGCAATCAATAAAACTCATCCATCTTTATTAAAGATTCAGACACATAAATTTCTTCCATTTGAATAACAGTATTATATAATTTCTTTCCATGTATGATCAGCCAGCAGCTGCACTTTAGCAGTATGTTGCTTAAAAGATTTTAAACCTCTTCCCCACTCATTAGGGCTCACCATGCTTATCATATAACTGCTGTCATGATTTTCATACAAATGATATATCTGTCCTATCACAGGTTGAAAAGTTAATTTGGCACTGTACACGATCATTGATAATTCTTTTCGGGATTGTATTTCCTGCGCCTGCAATGCAAGAAGTTCCACCTGTTTGCGAATCTGGTCTAGCTGCATGTTGGTTTGCTCTTCCATAGCAGTGAGCACTTTGTGCCTAATGACACCTTCTTGTGTGGGTTTAATTACAGCTCCGCTTACACTTGCACTGTAAGGAAGCACACTCATTTGTTTGTGGTAAAACTCTGTGTTGGTATAATTATTGCCATCTTCCTTCCTTCCGGTTTGGGTTATTTTTAAATAGCCGTTGGGTTGTATTTCATGATGCACTTCTAAAACGACTTCATCGTTTTTCTCAAAGATAATTTCCATTAAAATGGAGCTTAAAACTTTCCCTCTTACATGAGTTGCAAATTCTTTGTCATAAAAATCCTGGAAACTATCATCTACTACAATATCATATTTTGCACCAAATGAAACATTTTCAAGGGTGACCCAACTGTTATTAACTACAAGCTCATTTTTATTTTCAGAACTTGTAATCTGGAAATAACCACTCTTGGGTCTGTCGCCTTTTTCATAGGTTCCTTTCTCAGGGAAAAGTTGCCAGGCGGCAAGAAAATTGTATGCTGAAGTCATGGTATTATTTAGCAAGCGAAGGTAATTTTTTTCGCTCCGGAAAAAATTGTCAGAATTTACTTGATAAGAAATTTATGCGTTTTAATTTCCTTTAAAATCTTACTGAAATTACTACCGATCAAACAAAAAAAACCGTTTCTAATAAAAGAAACGGTTTGTAAATATTTTTAAAAAAAAATTACATGGCTGCTAACTGAACTTTCTGCTGTAATTCTAATACACTTTCTTTAAAAAGATTGTCAGTATCCATCAAATCCTTTACCGTCTGGCAACTATGTATAACAGTTGTATGATCTCGGCCACCAAAATGTTCACCAATAGTTTTCAATGAATTTTTAGTAAAGGCTTTTGATAAGAACATAGTTATTTGCCTAGCCTGAACGATTTCACGCTTACGGGTTTTCTGAAGTAACTTATCGTAAGCTACATCAAAATATTCGCACACCATTTTCTGGATGGCATCTATTGTTATTTCTTTTGTGGAAGATTTTACAAAATTCCTCAGTACTTTTTTTGCCAATTCGAGATCTATTTCTCTTTTGTTAAGCGAAGACTGTGCCAACAGGGAAATCAGTGCTCCTTCTAGTTCCCTTACGTTGCTGTTTATGTTATAAGCAATGTATTTGACTACTTCACGGGGCATTTCCAACCCATCATTTTTCATCTTAATATCTAAAATATCAATCTTTGTTTCATAATCCGGCATCTGTAAATCTGCACTTAATCCCCAACGGAAACGGCTCAAGAGCCTTTCCTGTACACCTTCCAAATCTTTTGGTGATTTATCACTTGTAAGAATTAATTGTTTCCCACTTTGGTGAAGATGATTAAATATTGAGAAAAATGCATCTTGTGATTTCTCAGCACGATTAAAAAACTGAATATCGTCAATGATCAAAACATCAATCAATTGATAGAAATGTATAAAATCGTTTATAGCATTATTACGACCATGATCAATAAACTGGTTGATAAATTTTTCTGAGCTTACATACAACACAACCTTATTTGGATTAAGGCTTTTTACTTCGTTGCCTATTGCCTGCGCCAGATGTGTTTTACCCAAACCTACACCACCATAAACCACCAAAGGATTAAAACTTGTTCCTCCCGGTTTTTCTGCAACTGTTTTTCCTGCACGACGAGCTACACGGTTGCAATCTCCTTCTATAAAAGTATCAAATGTATATGCGGAATTTAGCTGCGGATCAATCTGCATTTTTTTAAGACCCGGTATTACGAAAGGGTTCTTAACAGGAGTATTTATGACAAGAGGAAAATCCATTTCGTTGTTTGAATATGATCTGTATCCATGTCCTGGAATATCGGTAGTAAGTGGTTTGTTTTTGCTGTTACCACTGTCTACCATTATTCTGTATTCTAATCTTGCATCTTTCCCCAATTCTCTTTTTAAAGTTTTTGCAAGAAGAGATACATAGTGCTCTTCAAGATACTCATAAAAAAATTGACTTGGTACCTGTATAGTAAGAATTTTTTCTTTCAAACTTACAGGTTTGATTGGTTCAAACCAGGTTTTAAAATGCTGCCATTCAACAATATCTTTGATAATATCCAAACAGGAAGCCCATATTTTATCAAAAGATTTATCCATCAGAAATTCAACTGTTTTAGCTTGTATTATTTGGTTAGTTTTTGGGTACCCATTAAACGATGATGCTGTTTTTTATGGGGAGAACGAATATCAAAATAAATTGTTGATAAAAAAAACTTTTTATTGTTTGTGAAATACATTAGACAAATTGAGAAAACATTTTTTTCTAAATTATAAAATTTATCTAATGACTCAAAAGCCTATTCCCTATTGACTTTTACCTTTTTTAAGCTGACTTTTAAAATAATTTTTTTTAAAGAAAATATTATTAAAAAATTTTAAATAATTTTTTTGGGCTATGTGTATAAATCCAAATCCACATTACTTTAAGGAACTTTTTTTAGTACTCTTTTTTAAATAAATACTTCCTTTAAAATGCTAATAAAATAACGCATAATTTTGAAAATAAAAATTATTTTATGAGTTACGAATTAACAGGCAAATTAATTGCAAAATACGATACAGTTCAACGTA
>JANXTN010000143.1 GCA_025352435.1 Ferruginibacter sp.
TTATTTGCACAACTGCTGCTGGCAAATGCTTCCGGCTTGGCTTTAAATGCAAACCCCATCCCTTGTATATAACCCATCGCTTCTTTTAAAGCATCGTTGCTTTTAAAACTTGGGTTAGTATTTATATCTGCATGCACTTCCATATCTACACCGTACATGGTAAAAATATTACACAGTGCATAAGCTATTTCAATACTTTTTGCAACTTCCAACAACATCCTTTCTTTTATACTCATTTTCTGCCTTGTTACTTCATTGTGTATATACATAAAACCGCCTTTACCCTTTCTTACAAATACAATTACGGTAGCAAATTCCGTTTCTTTTCCTCTTGAAGTTTTTTCAGTAAATGCTTTTACCTGGCTGTCGGTACCAATACAAACCTTTAGTTCGTTTCCATTTTCTTTTTCCCTAAGCACTGTCTGCCTCACTTCATCTTCTATTGAACCTTCAATCAGCTGACCGCTTAACTTTCGCCACTTTTGTTGCTGTTGCATTTTAGATTTATTTAATTATCAGGTAATTTAATTGATTTTATGATCGTTATTGCACAGGAAACATTTTATTAATGTATGTTTCCACATCAGGTAAATCGTTTTAAAAAGATGTCCATCATCGTTGCCTGATAAAAATTTGATTATTCTAAGCAAAATATTTTTTACAAAAAAGGCATTTTTTTTAAGATGCAGTTATTGGAAGAGTTCAATCAATCATCCACATGTTTTTTATTTTCAGATTTTACGAATGCTGCTCGCTTTGGGCCTGGGAAAGGAATTTTTTCTCCCTTCACTGCTACCCAAATAATTTCATTTAATTCAAGGTCCGGCGCTGCATCTTCTATTGCCAAATTAAATTCTTCCGATCTGCGTTGCCATTTATTTTCAGCAATATTTTTTTCATTCAAATTTATAAATGGTATTACTGCCGTGTAGTTTGAACCTGCTGATTGGTTCTGAAAACATCGCCACATCGGCATTGCTGCAGCGTCATATTGGGTCATGGGTGGCATTCCTAAAATCATTTCAATTGTTCGCAAAACTGAAGATGTTGAATACATTGTGTGATCTACAAAATTTCTTTTTACAAATCCACCTGCAACATAAGCCGGACTTCGGTGTGCATCTACATGGTCAGCGCCATTCTGTGCATCATCTTCCAAAATAAAAACAGCACTCTCATTCCAGATAGGTGATTTGCTTAAATGCTCAATGAACATGCCCACTGCAAAATCATTATCGGCTACATGCGCATTTGGTGACGGCCGACCCTTTCGCAGCCCTTCTGTATGGTCATTACCAAAACGAATTGTACTTAACTGCGGCACTGCATTGATTGCAATCAAAGAATCAAAATCTCTTTTCCATTGTGCAAACCGGGTCGTGTCTTTTACCGTCATGTTATAACCTGTATAGTAGTTACACATATTATTTTTTAGAGCAGGAATATTTGCTTTCCCTTCATCGGCAAATTCACCATAGGTTCTATAACTAACATTGTTTTTTTTGCACAGGTCCCAAATAAATCCATCTTTGTTATTTGCAACTGCACGGTTTCCTTCGGCGTCGTACCTGCCACCTCTGGCGCCATAATTTGTAGGCCATGTTTTTTCCAGATAATCAGTGGAATAGGCACCCATGCTCCAGTTGTGGCCATCTGCACTTACTTCCGCATCTACATAAAAATTATCCAGCAATACAAAGTTATCAGCAAGATTGTGCTGATTGGGAGTTACATTTTTACCAAACAACACCAGACTTGTATCGCCATTTCCCTGTGGCATATCGCCGAGTACCTGATCATAAGTTCTGTTTTCCTTAATAATATAAAACACATATTTTATGGGGGATTTTTCGCCGACCTTTCTTGGAATTGGATTACCTGCCATGCCATCTGCGTTTAATTCTTTTTCTTTTGTGTAAGGAGTATTAGCATACACCGCCTTTGAAAAAATGTCCAGTTGCTTTTGAGAAGGCGCATTAATAATACTTAAGGTTCCTTTAAACAAACCCGCTATATACTGCACGCCCATTGGCTTTGCAGTGTCACCTTGTTGATAGATTACAGATTCTTTGCTCCGGTATGGGTTGGGGCCAAACGGATTTGCCTGAGATGAAAATCCTTTGCCATTGGTAACAAAAATTTTATTCCCTATCACCTTTACGTTGGTAGGATACCAGCCAACAGGAATAAAACCTTTTGCTTTGCTTTCACCTATTTTATTGATATCAAAAACGGATAAACAATTATTATCTGCATTGGCAATGTACAATGTTTTTTCATTTGCACTTAGTGCCAAACCATTGGTAGTACTGCCACTTGGTGCATTTGGATACAATGCAGCATTCAATGTTTCTATAACTTTATTTGTGGCAAGGTCGATGATGGAAACGCTGTTATCATTTGCGTTTGCAACAAACAAATGTGTATTCTTTTTGTTTAAAATAATTTCATTAGGGTTATCTCCAACTGCAATCGATTGTTTAATCTTCATCAACCTTGTATCAAACAAAATAATTTTATCGCAGCCCCAGCAACTGATGTACAAAGTTCTTTTATCGTTTGAAAGCAGGCAACTGTATGCTTCTCCGGCAAGTTTTATTCTCGGTAAAACCTGCTTAGTTTTTAAATCAACAATGTATAGAGAATTATTTTCTTTGGTGACTACATACATTTTTTGAGCAGCATCATCCACATCTATCCCGGCAGGAGAAATAAGCTCCTTCATTTTTTTGCCAAGTAAAAAACTGTCTTTGAGTATCAGTTTATTTTCAATGATATTATATTGAAGAATCCAGTTATCGTTTCCTCCACTTGCATACAACTTTTTTTCATCTGCAGAAAACTTTAAGCCATACCATGATTTTGCAATGGTCACTTCATCAAGTTGTTTCTCTGTCACCGCATTTATTAATTGAACGGTTTGTGTGCTTTGTCCGTTGTTGGTTACTGCTAGTAGCTTTCCCGATTTACTCACCACCATGTTCAATGGCAAATCTCCTAACGGCAAGCTTTTTCCTGCAGGGGAAAGACTCCAGCCATTGGGTAAGGTTGTTTTCTTCTGAGATAGTTCTTTTAAAGATTGGCTAAACAGATTTACATGCAATAAAATTATTGGTAAAAAATAAAGTCTTTTCATACGTGTCTATTAATGAGAGTAATCTACTATGAACATTGTCTGATATTTTTAAAAATGATTATGTTTACTTTCACTATGTTCTCTGCAACTTATATTTCAGGCAACTTCACACTTATACAAGGAACGAAAAAAATTTGAAATGACATTTAAAATGTTAGCAACACAAGTAGTTTACGCAGCGCTGTGTTTATTTCTGTAGCTCGGTTCACAATCATTAAATGTGCACCATCTTTTACAATTTCATCAGCAGTTATAAATTTATGAGGGAGTATCCTATCTGCGTCTCCATGTAAGTGATAAAGATTTTTGTGGACAGTAGTATTCTGCCATGTTGCAATGCTATGTATTGCCCATTTCAAAAATAGAGGATCTGTATCGTGCAATATTGCGGAAAGCATTTTTTTATCTTCAGCAGTGCGGTTGCTAAAAAACCAATTAGTAAACACGTTAATTTTTATTAGTGCTTTGGAAGGAATTATTTTTGGCAATCCAAGCTTTCCTGCAAGTCTAAAGTATAAAGGGATCTCGTTTTTATTTTTTGCAGAAGAGATGATTATTATTTTTTCTGTGCTGATGTGCTTGGCAACTTCAACTGCCATCATCCCTCCGAATGACAGCCCAATTAAAACCGGGTTATGCGTTGTTATTTGTGAAGTGAGCCGCAGGGAATAATGTTCAATTTGTTCATTTTTTTGAGGAGCTATCCATTGTATAAAATGAACATTGTGGCTGTTAAAATCTATTTTATAAAACACCCTTTCATCAGCACCTATCCCACTAAAAACATACAATGTTTTCATGCTGGAGTTATTCGCTCTGAATTTTTTTATTATAGGCCTTTAAAAATATGGCGCCAAGATTTTTGTAAGGTGGTATGTAATCGTCCCAACTGTCTCTTATGCTTTTGCTTGGGTCTCTCGAAAAAATTGATGAAAGGCTTTGCCACATTTTTGGCCAGGATAAATTTTCGTTTGATGCAAAAACCTGATTGATGTAAGTTAAAATAGGGCGATTTATATCTCCGGTTCCAATCTCTTTGGTTGATATGATATGTGCATCCGGATTTATCTCCAGTATTTGATTTAAATTTTGATAGCCACCGCAGGAACCAAGCAACACAATCTTTGCATCTCCCGGCATTCTGCTCATGGTACGCTCAAGCCAGTAGCTGTGCCCACGATGCACTATTACAGCAGGTTTTAGGTTTTGTTCTGCCAGGTATTTTGCAAGATGAATTTGTGCTGTGTCATCTAAATTATCATTATTATCAAGTGGTTTATTTGCAAACACCATTACATTTCCTTTTAATGAAATAGCTTCCATCCATTCCTTTTTTTCTGTTACTTTCCACTCCTTGCCGGAGAAAGAATTTCTGAATGATGGATAAAATGATTTACCATCCTTATCGCCATAAAAAAATACCTGCTCCACAAGATTACCTTTTGCATCCCTGATATATTTATCACCCACTTCATAAACCGGGGGAATACCAATTTGCGCAGAAAGATCTATCGTATTATCATTTAAAGAAAGAAAAATGGTTTTTAATAACCCGTAAATAACTTTTGCTTTCGCATTGTTCGATGTTATAGCAGCACGCTCATTATCAGTTACATTCTCTAACATGGCCTGTTGCAATGTTTTGTTAGATATGCTGCTGTAGCTGTCTGCAACATCTACTGCTCCTTCTATGTTATTTTCAAGTTGTGCTACAAAGGCCTTCATTAACTGCTCAGATCTTTCAGGCGGCATTGTTTTTAAAAATGTATCTAACTGGTTGTAATTAGCAGCCATTTTAATAAACTTTCTAAACTGGTTAAAGTTCACAGAGAGTAATAATGAATCGCCTTTTGGCTTTGGCCCCATCAGTTGTAGCAAACGCTCAAAGCTGTGCTTATAACTGCTCGTATAAATTTCATTTTCTCCCAGAACCATCATATAATATAATTCTGCAGGTGCAAGTGGTTGTATGGCCCGCATTCTTATTGCAAGATTATTTTCTTCATGCAAATTATTTATAGGTATAATAAAATGCTGCAATGCTTTTGTTTGCATGGTTTTTAAAAGACCGTTGGCACCATAATATGCAATAGCGGTATCAAAAAAAGGCTTCGCCATTCTTTTTGAATAGGCCGTTGCAGTTTTTACAAGCAGTTTAAAATATCCTACGCTGTCATAACCTTTATCGCCATTACCAACGTATTTTTTTATGCTGTCTATGCTTTGCCTTTCAGTTAATAAATCATCTAAAAAAGGAAAGTAAAAAAGTGCATTGTTGGTTTTACTTAATGCAGCCACCTGCGCTACCATATTATTGGTATTGCGATGGATTAATTTCCCAACAGTGCTTCTGTCAGACTGCGCATAATTGTAAAACTGAACAGGGTTTAGTTTACAAGCTAACACCACAAGACTATCGGCAAAAGATTCATTTGCAAAAGGAGCTATGGTCTGCAAAATTTTATCTTGGTTGAGATTTATATATTTTAGGTACACAATTGCTTCAGCAGCACTTCTGTCATTTTCCTCCGCAAATATTCTTGTGTTTATTTTGGCTACCATGTAAGGTGCAGCCTCTAAAATGGGCAATATGCTTCCCTTGGAAACTTTTGCCTTCAACATCTTTTCAAAAGTGGCAAGTAGTGCGGGCAGGTCAGTTATTTTTATTTCATTTTGCTTTCTGCTGATTCTAAAATAAATCAACACTTCAGCAATGTTTCTTAAATAGCGAACCTTATCATTATTGGTGGGTAATTGAGCATCATTAGTTTCAATCCACTGCCGCAACTCATTCGGTTTTCTGTAGAGTGCGTCAGCAACCTGCACATTAATATTCTCATCTTCTCCGGCTCTTAAGGTACCGTCTAATTTTCCGTCAAGTTTATCAATGCTTATCTGTTCGTTCCGGATATCATCGTGCCTGCTTCTTCTGCCAATGGGAATATTGGTTGTATCTGAAAAGGCAACCGCATCAAACAAAAAAAGAAAAAAACAAAAGGTAAAAAATAATCCCTTCATATAAGTTGTTTCGGTTGCAAATATGGTGCAATTTTTAAGTTGTACGTTGTAAGACGATTATTTTAATGATTCTGTTGCATATCCGTTAACAATTTAATAATGTTATAACGTTCATTTAACGCATGGCAGGCTTAATAGAAAGTTTACTTTTGATCAACCTTAAAATTTATGAGTACAGTAAAAAAAATTCTTATTGCTGATGATGAACCGGATATTTTAGAAATTTTATCGTTCAATCTAACAGCAGAAGGATACGAAATAATTACTGCGAAAAATGGCGATGAGGCTTTAGATAAAGCAAAGCAATACATGCCCGATCTTATTATTTTAGATGTAATGATGCCAGGCAAAAATGGTATGGAGGTTTGCAACATACTTCGTTCACAGCCAATCTTTAACCCCACACTTATTATTTTTCTAACTGCAATGGCAGATGAAAGTGCAGAAGTAAAAGGCCTGGAAACAGGCGCTGATGATTACATAACAAAACCTGTGAGCCCAAAGATTTTAACCAGCAAAGTAAATGCACTATTTCGCAGGCTTGCAAATGATGGCACTGCCACCATAAAAGTGGGCGATTTTGTAATTGATAGGGAGAAATATCTTGTTTCTTTTGGTGACAAGGAAATAGTACTTGCACGCAAGGAATTTGAACTGGTAGCGTTACTCGCATCCAAACCAGGAAAGGTTTTTTTACGGAACGAAATCCTCAACAGAATTTGGGGAACAGATGTTATAGTCGGCGACAGAACGATTGATGTACACATCAGAAAAATAAGACAAAAGCTTGGTGTAGATTGTATTTCTACTGTGAAAGGTGTCGGGTATAAGTTTGAAATTTGAAGCTTGACAATGGCCCATAGACAACTGACCACAGACCACAAACTAACATGAATTTCAAACTACCAACCATCAACTTTGAACCTCCCACCCTTCAACTTTGAACTTTGAACTTTCTTATCTTGTGTCTAACATCTAAACATGCTTTCTACCAGACATTTATCTCCGCAACAATTATCGTTACTCACGGCGGGTATACTGTCAATTCCTATCAGTTTAGTCATTTTTATTTTTGAACCTGTGTGGTGGGTGGCACCTTTATCTTTTGCGATCATTTTTACTGGTAGTTACTTATTAATTTTATTTACACTGCAGACTTTTATTTACCGTAAAATAAAACTCATTTACAAACTTATTTACCAGACAAAAGCCAGCAAAAGAGAAGAGTTTTATTATAAAAATATTTTACCTCAAAAAGGTATTGATGAAGTAAGAGAAGATGTGGAAGCCTGGGCTGAACAGCGGAAAAAAGAAATTGAAACACTGCAACAAAACGAAAACTTTAGAAAAGAATTTTTGCAAAACCTCAGCCATGAATTAAAGACCCCCATTTTTGCCATACAGGGATATGTACACACCTTGTTGAATGGTGCTTTGCATAACAATGAAGTAAACGAAAAGTTCTTGTCCAGCGCCTCCAGAAATATTGACAGACTCGTGAATCTATTGCACGATCTCGATGAAATTTCCAGCCTGGAAATCGGTGTTATGAAACTAAACCATCAGTCATTTATTGTGCAGGATTTAATTAAAGAGGTGTTCGATTCTTTACAGCTGCAGGCCGCAGAAAAAAACATTATCTGCTCTATAAAAAAAGGATGTGAGTTTCCTTTGACCGTTGTAGCAGATAAAGAAAAAATAAGACAGGTATTTTTAAACCTTACAGAAAACGCCGTAAAATACGGCAAAGACAATGGGCATATAGAAGCAAGTTTTTACAATGTAGACGGTAACAATGTATTAATTGAAATAAGCGATGATGGATATGGCATTTCAGAAGAACATCTCCCCCGAATATTTGAACGCTTTTACAGAACCGACCTTGCCCGCAGCAGACGAGTGGGCGGCAGCGGGCTAGGCCTTGCTATTTGCAAACATATTGTAGAAGCTCACAAACAAACCATACACGTACGCAGTAAAGTAGATGTGGGAACCAGTTTCGGTTTTACGCTGCCGGCTAAAAAAGAATAATTAAAACTCCCTTCTTTTTTTAATCAATTTTTATTTTTACGCTGAAATCAATTTTAATCCTCCATGATTACGTGTTGGAAACGTTAATAATTCTAATAAAAACGCTTCTTCATACTTATTATTGCTGAGATAACATTTTGGTAACACTAGCATAACATTGGCATCACAACAAATCATGTCTTTTGCATAAATATATAAACGCAATAAAAATGCAATACAAATTACCTTTTTACTTTCTCCTAACGCTTCTTTTTTTAGGCAATAACTTATTTGCACAAGAAACGTCATCGGCATTAACCGGAAAAGTAACGGATGAAAAAGGAGCAGTGATTCCTAATGCATCAATAATATTAAAATACCAGCCAACGGGTACAGTTAGCGGCACCCAAACAAATGGTAAAGGCTTATTTAATCTCGTAAATTTAAGACCTGGAGGCCCGTACACAGTTATAGTTTCTAACACGGGTTTTAAAGTACAGACATTTGAAAATATAAATTTGGCTTTGGGAGAAAATGCTCCGGTAAATGTATTACTGAAACTCGATGATAAAAGTCTTACGGAGATTGTAGTAAGCGCATCATCAAAAAAATATGTAGGCGGTAACAGCATTGGCAGAGCTCAAATTACAACACTACCGAGTATCGGCAGAAGCATAAGTGATTTTACAAGACTTACGCCTCAGTCAAACAACAACTCCTTTGCAGGTACTAATTTTCGTTATAACAATGTAACATTAGATGGCGCTATAAATAATGATGCTATTGGTTTTAGCAACAGTGCAGGTGGCACAAGTGGTGGTGGCCAAAGTGGTTCTGCAGGTTCAGGTAACCGGACAAACCCTTATAGTTTAGAAACGATACAGGAAGTGCAGGTGCAGCTTGCACCTTTCGATGTAAAACTTGGCAACTTTACAGGAGGCAGTGTAAACGCAGTAACAAAAGGTGGTGGTAACGATGTGCATGGTTCATTGTATTATTATGGCCATGGTCAAAATTTGGTAGGTAAAAGTGTTGATGGTTTAAAAACCAAAATTGGTTCAGCTTTTCATGATAATCAATATGGTGCAAGTATCAGCGGACCGATCATAAAAAATAAACTATTTTTTTATGGAAATGTTGAGTATACTCGTCATCAGGAGCCTACTTTTTATAACGCAGGCGATCCCGGTGCTGCTATTACGGTAGCTGATGCGCAAAGAGTAATTACTAAACTTAAAAATGATTACAACTACGACCCCGGCACTTACGATGCTTACAAAATAAAAACAAACAGCGATAAATATTTTGCAAGAGTTGATTGGAATATGAATTCAAAAAATAACCTTACCCTGCGTTACATTCATACAAATGGAGTGGGGAATAACCTTGAGCGCTCCTCTACAAATTTTCAGTTTTCTTCTACAGACTTTACCCAGCATTCTGTGAATAATAATGTGGTTGCTGAATTAAAAACAAAGTTTAATAATGAAGTTAGCAACAACTTAATATTAAGTGCTGTAAATGTTCATGAATTTAGAACTTACCCCGGACAGCTTGCTCCGTTTATTGACATAAACGGTGGACAAATTTGGGCAGGTACCTGGAGAGAGGCGAGTATTTATAACATGAAACAAAAAACGATTGAGTTTACAGATAATGTTACAATCTCTAAAGGTATTAATAAAATTACCTTCGGTACACACAACGAATTTTATGACATTACTTACGGGTTTGTAAATTCATTTAATGGCAGATGGGAATATGGTAGTCTAGCAAATTTTGAAGCTAACAAGCCTAGCCGTATTCGTGGTGCTTATTCTTTTGATCCTGCAAAACAAACTGCACAGGGTATATACGATGCGCCACCAAGTCCCTTTAAAGTTAACTTAACGAGTGCATATGCACAGGACGAGATAAGCATTACAAAACATTTAAAAGTTACACCGGGTGTTCGAATAGATTATGCCTTTTTAGGAAGTCAGCCTCCGTTAGATCCGTTGGTAAATAATACTGTTGAATATAAATCGGCCAACCCAACTTACAGCCATACTGCTTTCAGCGATATCAATAATAAATGGTTAGGTCGAGCTACAATTTCCCCCCGCTTGGGTTTTAATTATGATGTAAAAGGAAACCAGAGTTTAGTTGTAAGAGGCGGTACAGGAATCTTTACTGGTCGCATGCCCTTCGCATGGTTAGGCTACGCTTATACCTTAACCGGTACTAACTATGGTACCATTGATTACAGACCGTCAGGAGCTGTTGGACTTGCAATTGATCCATCAAAATTAAAAGACACCATTAACAAATATAGCCCAGCTGCAGCATCAACACGTGAAGTAGATCTTATTGATAATAATTTTAAATTGCCTACAGTATGGAGAAGCAATATAGCAGTAGATATAAAATTTGGGAAAGGATATAAACTGACTTTAGATGCACTTTACACAAAAACTATTTACGATGTAAAGTTCCAACAAATCAACCTAAGAGATTCCTCTACCTTCCTTACTAGTGGACCTACACAAACACCAGTATATCTAGGTTCCAATCAAAAAAATAATTCTACTTTTTCCAATGCCTATTTTCTTTCCAATACAAAAGAAGGATACAGGTATAATTTAACGGCGCAAATTTCAAAAGCGGGTAACAAAACTGCTTTTGCACCAAACAAAACTATAGCACTTAATTATAGCTTAGCCTACACATACGGAAGAAGTAAAGACGTAAGCAATGGTATCAGAAATTCATTTCAAAGCAATTATGAAGTAAACCCCGCAATAAGTGCTGAAAATGCACAGCTTGCTAACTCTAACTTCGATCTTCGTCATCGCATTGTTGGTTCTTTAGGTTTAAATGCACAGTGGAATAAGTTTAATGCTACCACCCTTGGTTTTGTTTTTTCAACTCAATCAGGCAGTCCATTCTCTTATATTTATAATCCAAGTGTAAATGCCTTTAGAAATGGCTCTAACGCAAACCTAGCATTCATACCCGCTACTACTTCAGCTACAAATTTTAGAGATTATACTTTAAACGGCAATCTTTACACGGCATCACAGCAGTCTGCAGATTTTAATAATTTTGTAAACAACGATAAGTATTTATCAACACGCAAAGGCCAGTATGCAGAACGCAACGGGGCACACACACCGTGGAATTCTACGCTTGATATGAAACTGATGCATGAGTTCAAATTCTCTTTGGCAAATAATAAAACAGTGCATTCCTTACAGTTTAGTTTTGATGTGCTGAATGTTCTTAACTTGATAAATAGTGATTGGGGACATATAAATTTTGTGACAAACATTAATAATTACACAGTAAACATTTTAAAGTTGGTTTCTGATAATAGCAGTGTAACAGGAGTAGCACCGGGTTCTGCAGCATATACACCAACTTATAATTTTGCGCCACCTTCAAATTCTAATGGCAAGTATTACACAAAAGATCCAATTAATAGCCGCTGGCAAGGTCAGTTAGGAATTCGTTACAGTTTCTAAATAATATTCAAATTCCGAAAGCCCAATACAGTCATTGTATTGGGCTTTTTTATTCTAAACCTCTACCGGACTTATCAACCACCAACTATCACCTTTTAATCATCAATTTACCTTTACTAATATTGCTAAATAACTTAGTATATTTGAGACATGAATACTACTCCGACACAACTCCATCTCATCTTTAAGCTCGAAACTCTTAGGCAAAATATTTTACGAACGCAGGAAAAGGCAATTATTATTTCCATTGCAAGACAGGCATATGTATTGGCGTCACCCGTACCAATTGACCCTGCATTTAGTTATAAGATAGAAGGTAAAGAGAGAACCCTTACCATGCTTTCAAATGAAATAAGAGGATATGAAAAAAGCAATACTGAGATAGAAGTTATTCAGTTTCAGTTTTCATCTACTATTTTAATGTTGATGTTACAATTTATTACGGGTTCGTTAAGTGACATGCAGCAGGTACTTGAAGAGTATAAAAGAGTAGCTTAACTTATTCTTAGGTTTATAAATAATTCGGAAAGCAAGCAAAATCATTTCGAGCAAGTTACAGGGAACATATAGGGAAGTTATAGGGAACCTCCCCCGTAGTAAATTGTAGGATCCTCCCTACAAACTACATAAAACCTCAGTGAAAACTTGGCCATTTCACAAATATAATCGCTTAAAAAATTCTTTCAGCATTTTTGCCTATTAATACGACCCCTGGTTTTTTGCCTTTTTCAAAGCTGCCTAAAACGTCATTGAACCCCAAAGCGTTTGCGCCATTTATTGTTGCCCACTGTAGTACAGTTGGTAAATCAATAGTTGTAAAATTCTTACAAATAGTTTTTATTTCTTCAAACATATTTAGTTGTTTGTTGCTTGCGTAACTGTCAGTCCCTATAACAATATTGCAATTTTGCTGCAGCATCATTTCCACGTCGGGCAAGGTGTTTTCTATGTATAGATTGGCATTAGGGCACAGGCAATAATATAGTTGTTCAACTCCTGAATAATTTGCAGCAAATTGCAGATCATCCTTTTTTGTAAAGCTGTTGTGCACCATTATTATTTTTTGTTGTTTGGTAAAATATGGTAACCAGCTTTCCAAAGATCGTTTACCTGTTTCCCTAAAATCGCTGATGTCGATTCCAAAATTGCTATACAATTCAAGAAAGCCGCCACTCTTACTGAAATAAAGTTCATTTTCTGCGGCACACTCTTGGTTGTGTATACTGATTGTCCTTTTTGCAGATGCTTGGTTAATGAGCCCAAACAATTTTTCAGATACACTGTAGGGTGCATGGGGTACAATGGAAATCCGCTGTTCATCTTTTTTTGTAGAGGTAAATGAATGTAAAATCTCTTCGGCTGCATCAAATCTTTTCTGCGCAGCTGCGCCCACAAAGCCACTCACTTCTATAAAGTTATGCCAGTGCAATAACCTGTTTTGCTTTACTACTAAGGAGTCTGTAGTATTACAAATATCTCCTACTGCAACTGTTCCGCTGTTGTATAATTCCTCCGCAGCAGCCTGCATAGCAGTTAGCTTTTCTTCTTCTCCCGCAGTTCGTTCTGTCATTACCTGTTGCACAAAATTTACTAAGCCGGTATGTTTAGGAATTTTACCCTTTAAGTGACTTAGCTCAATGTGGCAATGTGCATTCACAAAACCCGGGCACAATATCCCTTCAAAAGATTCCACATTTTCTCCCGCGGCTACTTCATCTGCAACTTCCACCACAGCGCCATACTCATCCATAATAAGAACCATATTTTCCCCCATTAATTCATACCCATTAAAAATATTCTTCCCTTTTAATTTTCTGTATAACATAGTAAAACGATAAAACGTAATTTCGCAGCCGCAGATTTTATTGGCCCATGCGTTTGCTGCAAAGTTGCGCAAACATTTTTACCAATAAAACCCCGTATTCCAAAAAATTGATTTCATTCAGTAGCGAAGGCAATTTTCCGTACTAAGTATTCAATATTAAATACACAATCATGTTAGAAAAATTAGATGCCATAAAAGCCAAATTTGAAGATTTGAGCGTAGCGCTTACCAACCCCGAAGTTGTGGGCGATAACAAACGCTATGTGGCACTGAGCAAAGAATACAGAAGCCTGGAAAAAATAATCGTTGCCAGAAATGCCTACATAAAAACATTGGATGATATAGAGTTTAACAAAGAAGTGTTGAACAGTGATGATGTGGAAATGAGGGAAATGGCAAAGATGGAAATTCCTACATTGGAAGAAATGAAGGAAACGCAGGAAAAAGGATTGCGTAACATGCTTATTCCTAAAGATCCGTATGATGAAAAAAATGCCATTTTAGAAATTCGTGCAGGAACCGGTGGCGATGAAGCTTCTCTATTTAGCGGGGATTTATTGCGTATGTACTTAAAATATTTTGAAAAGAAAGGGTGGAAGGCAACCTTACTAAGTGAAAGTGAAGGCACTGTGGGAGGTTACAAAGAAGTACAGGTAGAAGTTACCGGGGATGATGTGTATGGGCTATTAAAATTTGAAAGTGGCGTGCATAGGGTGCAGCGTGTGCCTGATACGGAAGCAAGCGGAAGGGTGCATACGAGTGCGGTTACAATTGCTGTAATGCCCGAGGCAGAAGAAATAGATTTTGAACTGAAAGAAAGTGACGTAAAAATGGAAACTGCCCGCAGTGGTGGCGCAGGTGGGCAGAATGTAAATAAGGTAGAAACAAAAGTTTTTCTTACTCATAAACCCACAGGTATTGTAGTAATGTGCCAAACGGATAGATCTCAGTTGGGCAACAAATTAAAAGCTATGGAAATGTTGCGCACCAGGTTGTACGATGAAGAAGTAAGGAAGGCTGAGGAAGCTATTTCCCACATGCGTAAAAGTTTGGTAAGTACTGGGGATAGAAGTGCCAAAATAAGAACATACAATTATCCACAAGGTCGGGTTACAGACCATAGAATTGGTATGACGGTTTATAATCTTGATGCCGTTCTCAACGGAGAAGTAGGCGAGTTTATAGAGGCTTTACAATTTGCCGAAAACGCTGAAAAGCTTACTGCGCAAAGATAATAGGGTTAGTGCCATTAGTTTTCCATCGTTCAAATATTTACTGTTTGGGTATTGATTGTACCCCAAAGAGTATTTGCCTGCCATTTAACAAACTCAATTTATTTTTTGGCACCTCATTTGTACTTTATTAATTACAACAACGATCAATTTAAATTTCTCATAAGCAGTTAGTTTTGGTAAACAGCCCCCGTTTCTACGGGGGCTTCTTTTTTAATAAATTTCTAGCATTCCTTACTATTTACTTAGATGTGAGAACAATGATTTAGGTAATATTAATACGAACATAAAAAATTACGCTTTCTTTATTATAATTTGCCTGAGTAATTGTACTGAATACATAAATGTTTTGCCAACTTCGCAGCAAGAATAATTATACATGTCCCAGGAAAATCAAATCTTTCAAACTAATAGCGCTTTTAGGTGGAACAGTATAAAATGGACTACAAGAATATTACTTGTAATAGGTATATTTTTAATAAGTGTAGTAGTGGTTGCAATTGTTCAGGGCACTTCCCCCAACCTTACGAGTATTAAAACCAATAATGGTTATTTCAATTCAGATAAGGAATATTCCAATGAGCTTAAACGCTCCATGTCCCAAAAGTTTAAGGGCAAAGGGTTTAAAACATTTTTAGAATTAAAAGACAGAGAAGATTCAATAAATAAAGCAAAAGGGAAAAAAAATATTGAACAAACTGATTATATAAGAGCTGCCTTTTACGACCCCGCATGGAATAATGCAGCTTCCGTTAGCGATTTGGAAGCAAATGCACCAAAGCTAAATATGATATTCCCTCAGTGGTTTTTTATCAATTTAAAAGACAACAGCAAAATAGAATCCCGGATAGATTCTGCAGGTCTTGCCATAATGAAGAAAAACAACCTGAAGATTTTACCCATTTTCAGTAACTACAATTCTCAAAAAAAACTGGGAGGCGATTTTGACGGCGCATTATTGCATGTTATGTTGAATGACAGCATTAAAAGAAACAAATTCATTGATAACCTCGCCGACACTTTAATTAAATACAATCTCCAGGGAATTAATATAGACTTTGAAGAAATAAAGGAAACCTCCAATGAGCCACTCAATGGATTTCAAAAGAGACTGTACGAAGTGTTTCATGCAAAGGGGTTGATGGTAACGCAGGATGTGGTACCTATGAATGAGGACTACGATTTTGAGGAACTCAATAAATACAACGATCATATTATTTTAATGGCCTACGACGAGTATAGCGATGCGCAAAGTGGTCCCGGCCCCATCTCTGCTCAAAAATGGATAGAAACTGCCCTTGATGAAGCAGCCAAAAAAATTGACAATAAAAAAATTATTGTGGGGTTGGCAGGCTATGGGCGTGACTGGAGCGTAGATAAAAACGGACAGGTCCTAAAAGACGACAACGGGAACCCAAAAGAACCTGATGCACTCACCTATTCTCAGGCATTGGATATTGCGAAACTCTCAAATGCAACAGTAGACTTTGACAATGATAATTTTAACCTTCATTATAATTATTCAAAAGAGGAAAATGGTGAATTTGTAGCACATGAAGTTTGGTTTACCGGAGCAGTTACTTCATACAACATCATGCGGTTTTCAGATGAATATGGCACAGCGGGTACTGCCTTGTGGGTATTAGGAAAGGAAGATAGAAGGTTGTGGAATTTTTACGGGAGATCGCTTAACAACGAATCTCTTTCAGCAAAACCGTTTGATTACAATAGTATGCTGCAACTTCCTTTTGATAAAAACCAAAAGCCAACACCAGTAGGAGAAGGAGAATTACTAAGAATATTATACACACCTCGACCCGGTGTAGTGTCTTTAGAAATTGACAGTACTGAGCAGCTTATAACAGAACAAACATTTGTACAACTACCATCGGGTTATGTGTATGAAAAATTTGGAGAAGATACTACTGAAATAGGCCCGAAACATAAAATTATCCTCACCTTCGATGATGGTCCTAGCCCGGAATGGACACCTAGAATTTTAGATATTCTGGAGAGAGAAAAAGTGCCTGCAACCTTTTTTGTTGTAGGGCTAAATACTGCCAACAATATTCCTCTACTAAAAAGAATTTATAAAGATGGATATGAAATAGGCAACCATACTTTTACCCACAGCAACATCGCTAAAATGAGTTTGCAGCGGGCAGATCTCGAAATGAAATCTACCAGGTTGCTAATTGAAGCTATTACAGGGCGCAGCACCATTTTATTTAGAGCACCTTACAATGCAGATAGTCAGCCTCAAACTTTTGAGGAAATAGAACCAATTGCACGTAGTAAAAAAGACAACTATATTACTGTAGGCGAGAGTATTGACCCTCAGGACTGGGATGACCAACATGTAAACGCTGATTCTATTTATAACAGAGTAGTAAGGCTTGCAGAGGATGGCAAGGGAAATATTATTTTATTGCACGATGCCGGTGGCGAAACAAGGCAGGCAACCATAGACGCTTTACCAAGGATTATAAAATATTTTAAAGATAAAAAATGTGACTTTACAACGGTAGCCTCCTTGATGGATAAAAACAAAGACGATGTAATGCCTGTGGTACCGCAAAACCTAAAACTTCGATTTGATTATTATTTTAGTGAAGTGCTTTATTGGGGAACGCATTTCATTTTTGCTCTTTTTTTAGTGGGGATTGCATTATCAATGACACGTATTATATTGATGGCCCTGCTGGCTTTTAAACAAAAAAGAAAAGAAGCTTTCTACCCCATAAATACTGCACAACCCGGCGTAAGTATTATTGTACCTGCTTATAATGAAGAAATAAATGCGGTACGTACAGTAGAAAGTTTATTGCAGCAGGATTATCCTAACCTTCAAATTGTATTTGTAGATGATGGCAGCAAAGATGCAACCTTTGAAAAGGTGAGCGAGTTTTTTGCAGCCGTACCTAGTGTGCAGGTCGTTACAAAAACAAATGGCGGAAAAGCCACTGCATTGAATTATGGAATTAACCTTGCCATTAATGATTATGTAGTTTGTATAGATGCAGATACGCAACTTAAACAAGATGCTGTATCTCAGTTAATGAAAAAGTTTTATAGTGATCCTCACCAATCTCCGGTGGGTGCAGTTGCAGGCAATGTAAAAGTGGGCAACGAAATAAATATGATTACCCGCTGGCAAAGTATTGAATATACTACTTCTCAAAACTTTGATCGCTCAGCCTTTGATTATCTTAATTGCATAACTGTTGTGCCTGGCGCCATTGGTGCTTTTAAAAAGGCAGCGGTTATAGAAGCAGGCGGTTTCACATCCGATACGCTTGCAGAAGATTGCGACCTTACGATGCGCATGCATAAAATAGGCTACAGGGTTCGAAATTGCCGACAGGCTATATCCTATACCGAAGCACCTGAAACCTTTAGCCAGTTTTTAAAACAGCGCTTTCGCTGGAGTTTTGGTGTAATGCAGAGTTTCTGGAAACACAAAGAGGCATTTTTAAATCCGAAGTATAAAAACTTTGGTATGATTGCCCTTCCACACATACTTATCTTTCAAATGATTTTGCCGTTTTTGGCGCCTCTGGCAGATATAATTCTTGTTTTAAG
>JANXTN010000164.1 GCA_025352435.1 Ferruginibacter sp.
AAAAAGCCTTCCCGCAAATTCCTATAAAAACAGTTGATGAAAGATATACCTCTAGAATGGCCGTACATGCGATGCTGGATATGGGAATGAAGAAGAAAGACCGACAACTAAAAGGTAATATTGATGTAATTGCTGCCACTATCATGCTACAGACTTACATGGAACACAACCATTAGAATTTTATATTTTTGCACTCATTATCAGAAATTACAAATCATGATTCTCCCAATAGTTGCATACGGCTCACCGGTCTTAAGAAAAATTGCTATTGATATTACACCAGAATATGAAGGGTTGGAAAAATTGCTTGCTGACATGTGGGAAACAATGTATAACAGCAATGGTGTGGGTCTGGCAGCTCCGCAAATAAATAAAAGTGTAAGAATTTTCACGATGGACAGTGAGCAAATATTTGTAAATGATGAGAATGGCGATACAGATGAATACCTGGATAAACCGGGTTTTAAAGGAACCTTTATAAATCCGCATATTGTGGAATTGGATGGTGAGCCCTGGAAATATAACGAAGGGTGTTTAAGCATTCCAAAAATAAGAGAAGATATTATGAGGCAGGAGACCGTAACTCTTTCCTTTACTGATGAAAACTTTATCCTTCAAACTAAAACTTTTACCGGAATTACTGCACGGATTATTTTGCATGAATACGATCACCTTGAAGGAAAACTTTTTATTGACCATATAAAACCTTTAAAGCGCACGCTGCTAAAAAGAAAACTTGAAGACATAAGCAGGGGTAAAATAAAAGTTGATTATAGAATGGTCTTTCCAAAATAAATTTAACATCCTTATTAATTATTAAATATTTTTTATAACTTTATTTAATTCTGGTTCAACTATATCCCCTCCCTGTGAAATTCCTAAGATTTAAATCTATCTATATCTCTGTTCTTAAATTTTTTTGATCTCAAAATTGATATTCTTAAGGTTAACCCTTTTTTCAATATTGGTACTGCCATAAAATACTGATGTTTTCAGTACCACTTTTTTTATATACACATAATACCTTACGGTTTTGTTTTGTAAAAAATGAAGCATCAGAAAAACGGACAGGCACTACCTAAGTGCCTGTCTTCTTCTTTTCAAATTTAAAACCTCGATTAAAAGTAGATTATTTAAAAAATGTGAGTCGCATTTTTTAAATAAATATCTTGTGTCATGAAATTTTTGGTGATTTTTATAGGCATCGTTCTCGCCTCATTGGCTTGTGCAGCTCAACACGTTCCGGATACTTCCGTAGATGTAGGGAAAAAAATAATTACTTTAAGCAACTTTGTAATCAATAACAAACTAAATGTCCCTGCATTTATAGAAAGAGTAAAAAGCGATTCCACTTTTTATAAGGCGTTTAAAAACTTACACATCATTAATTTTACTGCAATCAATGACATTAGAATGAATAACAAAAGGGGAGATCTGGATGCATCGTTGTTCAGTCGTACAAAGCAAACTATACAGAATGGTTGTAGAACTATGCAGGTATTGGAAGAAAAAAGTACGGGAGATATCTATAACGAGGCAAAAGAATTTAGTTACTACACAGCAAATATGTATGCATCTCTTTTTTTTACAAAGGGAACTATTTGTGGCGAAAATAATATTGTGAATGGCGTAGCATTTTCTACAGAAGGAAAAAGTGGTATAGAAAAGCACAAAGAGCAACTGAAGATGCTGTTTTTTAACCCTGGCAGAAAAATAAACGGATTACCTTTTATGAGTAATAAAACTGCCATTTATGATGATGAACTTGCAGATAGCTATGATATGGAAATTGATTGGGAAAGATATAATAATACCAATTGTTACGTATTTAAGCAGAAAGTTAAACCAAACAGAAAGGGCTCTGTTGTGGTAGATGAAATGAATACATGGTTTAACGACAGTACTTATGAGGTTGTTGCAAGAAATTATAGCTTGAGCTATGACGCAGGTGTTTACGATTTTAAAGTTGCAATGGAAATACAAATGACTACCGTTGGAAACCTTACAGTACCTGCCTTGATCAGATATAATGGAAACTGGAAAGCCATTTTTAAGAAGAGGGAGAGGGGAATATTCACGGCCACTTTATCCGATTTTCACTAGAATTTGGTGGTACAACTTTTGATATTTTATCCGAAACCTTTTCATGGAATTACAACTACAGGTTCAATATTTATTTTTGCTTGCAATTCCTATTGCATGTATTGCATGGACTGTTACCCATGAAGAGATATTTAAAGAACCCCGAGATTATTGCACCAAACAATCAGAAAGTAGTAAAAGTATTTTTGCCAGAAAATTTTTCTATCTATTTACATGTGAATATTGTTTTAGTCATTATGTAACACTTGGATTTTTATTTATTACACACTTTCATTTGGGCTTTGATGACTGGCGTGGGTATTTAATAAGTTTATTTTCTTTGGTGTGGGTAGCAAATTTTTACATGAGCATATTTGGCAGGTTACGTGTAAGTACAAAAAAAGAAAAAATGGAGGCCGACATTAAAGAATGCGAATTGAAAGAGGCAAAAGATAGTAAAACGGATTAACTTATATTTTCAATCTGGCGTAATAAATCTTCCAATCCGTTCATCTTTATTTCCAGTAGGCATTGTAATAAATTTCCAAGTTTATTTTTAGGAAAGCCTTTTCGTGCAAACCATTCCAAATAGCTTACAGGAAGTTGTTTGAGTACTGTGCCATTATACTTTCCAAAAGGCATTTTCATCGTCACAAGTTCCCGCAGCATAGTACCATCAGGCATAGAAATGTCTTCCATTATTTATAGGCTTGATAGAGGAATATTAATCTGTTGAATAAAGAAATGAAGAGGATATTATTTTAAGGGTTATTAGTTGATTCGATAAACTTTCAAATCAACTAATAACCGATCAACCTATCTACCAACACCCGGAACTACAGGTAAACTTTCATTGCCATCAGCATTTACAGACTGTACTGCAAAGAAATAATTATCTTTAGAATATGGAACCGTAATTTCAGTAGCTGAAGTGAATATTTTTTTCTGCCACAAAGCATTTGTCGTTTCTCTCATCAGTAAATAATAACCTTTTACATTTCCGGTTTTGGGTTGTTTCCAGGTTAAAAACGAATTGTTGCTTAATTTCTTTACATCAATTTTTACGTCCTCCGGCATAGCAGGTGCATTAGCAAGGTTTGCTAATGTACTCAGGTTCATCCCCGTATTTTTTCTTAAATATTCAAAGTCAATAAACTCAATTAAATCCCCGTATTGAATGCCATTTTCTACTCTTACGTTTTGATGTTGTCTTGTATAGTTTTCATTCATTTCAGTTATTCTCACAGCAGTAAAACCATTCTCCACAAATGGTGTATGGTCACCGCCCCTTAAAAACCGATCATTTCTGTAAATTAATTTTATCTCAAGATTATCAACATAACGTTCTCCTATTTCTTTTACGTAACGGGCAAGCTGTCTGCTTTTACCATCATTCTCTAAACCAAGCTGGCGAATATTTTTTGCATTTTTATCAAGTTCATAAAAAGGTAGGCCTTCACTAAAAACCCTTACTTGTGTATTGTTTATATTATTTGTTTCGTTACTGTTGTTGCTACCCATAATATCATTATTGAGTACAGCTTCTATATTTAAATTTTGTACTTTAGATTTTGTAGCCATATATGTAGAACCAAGCAGGCCCTGCTCTTCGCCACTCACAGCCATGAAAATAATGGTTGCTCCAAAATTCTTTTTACTCATTATTCTTGCGCATTCCATTACAGCAGCTACACCGCTTGCATCATCATTTGCACCCGGTGCATCACCAACTCTGTCCATTACATTTGTGCGCATGGCATCTAAATGTCCAC